>DAOUQS010000019.1 GCA_030625465.1 Amylibacter sp.
CAGATGGGCCAGAGGGCGTATTAGGGCTTAGTTACAGCCTTCAGAAATATTGTTTTCAGCAGCAAATGCAGCACTATCCTCTGCGATTAGCGCACCGATAACATCCATATCGGACGGGCCGAAATCAGTGATCAGTGACCATGACTTGGCAGCCGCATCCCACTGTTGAACAGCACCCAGACCAGGGCCGCCGTGGTTTTCACATGAAACGCTGAAAGACGGGCCGAAGTTCGGCATGCCCAACGCTGTCATTTTAGCTTCGTCAATAACCAAAGCTTCCATACCATCGCGCATCATTGCAGGTGTGATGTCGGCTGTACCGTGAATTTCCTGTGCGGTTTTCGCCGCTTCAACAGCCAACATTGCCGCATACATACCGCGGTTATAAAGCACTGTACCTGACTGGTCGCCTGCGCCTGCCGCATTACCGGCATCGTAAACGTATTTCTTCAGGTCAGCATAAAGCGGATAATCAGAACCAACATTGTGCATGTTCAAAGCTTTATAGCCATTGGCCTTGTCGC
The DNA here is from genome assembly GCA_030625465.1 of Amylibacter sp. Taxonomy (GTDB): domain Bacteria; phylum Pseudomonadota; class Alphaproteobacteria; order Rhodobacterales; family Rhodobacteraceae; genus Amylibacter. The sequence goes on from DAOUQS010000019.1 coordinate 525, forward strand.
CAGCTGGCAACACGTCATTTTCAGACCCTGACCACCAGATACCAATGAACTTGTCCATCGGGTAACGGATGTTTGCAGCTTCCTGAATGGCAACCTGGTTCATAACACCCCAACCCCACATCAAAACATAGTCAGGCTTTTCACGACGGATTTGCAGCCATTGTGATTTTTGCTCTTGGCCCGGATGATCCACAGCCAGCAGGCTTAACTTAAAGCCGTGCTTTTTAGACAGCTCTTCCAATGTGCGGATTGGCTCTTTGCCGTAAGCAGAGTTGTGGTAAACCAGCGCAATGCTTTTACCTTTAACGTCGCCGCCTTCTTGGTCCAGAATATGGTTAACCGCGATGGATGCACCATTCCAGTAGTTGGCAGGGTAGTTAAATATATTGCGGAACACTTTACCGTTGGCCGCAGACGTACGCCCGTAACCCATAGAGTGCACCGGAATGCCGTCAGCCGTGGCTTTCGGGATCAACTGATATGTAATACCTGTTGAAAGCGGTTGGTAAACAAGTGCGCCTTGGCCCTTGGTGCTTTCGTAACATTCCACACCTTTTTCGGTGTTATAGCCAGTTTCGCAGGCTACGACTTTTGCCGCAACGCCACCGATGCCGCCGTCACGTGCGTTTACAAGTGCGAAATAATCCGCATAGCCATCCGCAAACGGAATGCCGTTTGCCGCATATGGGCCGGTACGATAGTCCAGTGATGGGAACACAAGGTCCGCTAAAACCGGGCCTGCTGCAATGGTTGCAGCAATGGCAGCTGCTGCCAGTTTGGTTAGTTTCATGTCAGTTTCCTCCCTTAGGTTGACATATTGTGATGCGCCAAATGCGACGCGTAGTATTTGGCCCTAATGTGGGAAGGGCCATAATCTTAGTTTTTCTTTCGCCAGACGCCATAGTTGCGCCAGCCCGTGTGGTTCCACAATCAGGAATATTATGATCAGACCACCGACAATGACAAACTGAAAATGTGATGCCAGATCAGTGGGCCAACCCATTTGGCCAACCATGATGTTTTTAAGTAAAACCGGCATCAAGATCATAAAGGCAGCACCCGCGAACGACCCGAATATGGATCCAAGCCCGCCGATGATCACCATGAACAGGATCAGGAACGATTTTTCGATACCAAAGGCCTCGCCAACTTCGGCAGCCCCCAGATAAACCGCAAACAGCAATGCCCCTGCGATACCGATGTAAAAAGAGCTGACACCAAAAGCGGTCAGTTTGGCTTTCAACGGGTCAACCCCGATGATCTCGGCGGCAATATCCATGTCGCGGATTGCCATCCATTTGCGGCCATTGGCCCCGCGGGTCAAATTACGTGCGGCCCATGCCAGCACAAAGACAAAGCCAAGGCAGAACAGATAACTTGTGGCAGGATGCGCGTTGGCCCCTGTCACCGCAAAACCGAACAGGCTGCGTTCAGGTGCGCTGATCTGGCCAGAGGCGGAATAGTTATAGAACCACGGCACTTTGTTGAACAACCAGACCAGAAAGAACTGCGCGGCAAGTGTTGCCACCGCCAGATAAAATCCCTTGATCCGCAAGCTTGGCAGGCCGAACAGCATGCCCACAAGGGCAGTTATGCCCCCCGACAGCAAGATAACAAAGACGATATTCAGGTCCGGAAATCCGGTCATTAACTTATAGGCTGCATAGGCACCAACAGCCATAAAGCCACCTGACCCAAGACTGACCTGCCCGCAATATCCGGTCAGGATATTCAGCCCGATCGCGGCAATCGCATAGATCAGGAACGGCAGGACAACCGCATTGGTCCAGTAGTCATTCAAGATGAACGGGACAACCAGAACCGCAAACGCAAGGGTCAGACGGTACCCCCAACGATCAAACGCGATGGGAAAGGTTTGTTGGTCTTTGGCATAAGTGGTCTTGAAATCACCAGCTTCACGGTAAAGCATCTTTATACCCTTTCAATAATTTTCTCGCCGAACAGGCCCTGGGGTCTGAAGACAAGGAATAATAAGGCCAGCATATAAGCAAACCAGTTTTCTGTAGCACCGCCCAGAAAGGGCACACCGATCAGAAATTCGAACATTTTTTCACCGACGCCAATAATCAACCCACCTACAATCGCCCCGGGGATAGAGGTAAATCCACCCAGCATCAGCACAGGTAGTGCTTTCAGCGCGATCAATGAAAGCGAGAACTGAACCCCGGATTTCGACCCCCACATGATCCCCGCAACAAGTGCTACAAATCCTGCGATTGACCACACGATCACCCAGATGGCACGCAACGAGATGCCCACGGATAATGCTGCTTGGTGGTCATCTGCCACCGCGCGCAATGCACGGCCGGTTTTTGTGTATTGACTGAACAGCACCAGTGATACTACCAAAAGGCCGGCACAAACCGTGGCCCACATATCCAGATTATCCAGATAGAAGCCATAGAAATCAGGGCCACCCAGAAAGGCTGTCTTTTCTTCCAGCCAGATGTTACCACCTTGCGGAATACCCACATCCAGTTTCTTGATGTCAGCCCCCCACATCAGATCGCCGAAACCCTCCATGAAATAGGCCAACCCGATGGTGGCCATGAACAAAATGATAGGTTCCTGATTGACCAGATGCTTCAGAACGAATTTTTCCACCAGATAGGCAAATAGCACCATCACCATCAATGTGAATATGATCGCCAGAATAGCGGGCATATGCCACCCGAAATGGTGAATATTAGTGCCGAAAATCGCATTGATCAGATGTGAAAACGGAATTTGACCGTTTTGAAACCCGACTAGCGTCAGGGCGGCAAACAGCGCCATAACCCCTTGGGCATAGTTGAAAATACCGGATGCCTTGAAAATCAGAACAAAGCCCAAAGCCACCAGCGAATAAAGTACACCGGCCATCATGCCGTTCAGGAATACTTCAATCCCGTAATAGAAATTAGCTGACATAGTGGCCTCCGTTAACAGGTGTGTGCATCAAATCAGTCATGTGCCACCCCCAGATATGCGTCAATGACGTCTTGATTGTTGCGCACCTCATCCGGTGTGCCGTCGCCGATTTTCTTGCCGTAGTCCATCACCACAACACGGTCGGCAATGTCCATCACCACGCCCATGTCATGTTCGATCAACGCAATCGTTGTGCCGAACTCGTCGTTCACATCCAGAATAAACCGCGACATGTCTTCTTTTTCTTCCACATTCATTCCCGCCATCGGTTCATCCAGTAGCAGCAATTTGGGTTCGGCAGCCAGTGCGCGTCCCAGTTCCACCCGTTTTTGAAAGCCGTAAGGTAAACGGCCAACGGGGGTTTTGCGGATTGCCTGGATTTCCAGAAAGTCGATGACTTTTTCCACAATCTCGCGGTTGGCAACTTCTTCAGCCTGCGCACCACCCCACCACATCATCTGTGAAAACATGTTGGATTTCATATGCGTCAAGCGACCTGTCATGATATTGTCCAGCGTCGACATGCCCTTGAACAGCGCGATATTCTGGAACGTGCGTGCAATGCCCTGTTCTGCAATTTGGTGCGGCTTCATCGCATGGCGTTTTTTACCATGGAACCAGACCTCGCCATCTTGCGGGTGGTAAAACCCGTTGATCACGTTCAGCATTGACGACTTACCGGCACCGTTCGGCCCGATGATTGCCCGCACTTCACCTTCGCGAATATCAAAAGAGATATCCTTGATCGCCACCACACCGCCAAAGCGCAAAGTGATATTTTTCACCTCCATCATGGGTGGGCCAATGGTGCGACCGTCAGCCGTTACATAACTGTCTTGCGTATTCATGCCGCCACCTTTTTACGCGCGAATGTCGCCGCATCCCGAATTTCCAAAGTCGCCGAGATTGATCCCTTGCGGCCATCCTCATAAGTCACTTCTGTTTCAGTGGATATGCTGGTGGTACCATCATAAAGCGCACAGATCAGATCGTCATATTTCTCGGCTATAATGTTGCGGCGCACTTTTTGTGTGCGCGTCAGCTCGCCATCATCCGCGTCCAGCTCTTTGTGCAAAATCAGGAACCGCGTCACCTGGCAGCCCGACAACATTTCGTCCTGCGCAACAGAGGCATTGACCTCTTCCACATTGGTCTGGATCATTTTGTAGACTTCAGGGTGTGCCGCCAGTTCCTGATATGACGAATAGGCAATATTGTTGCGCTCCGCCCAGTTACCCACGGCTGTAAGGTCAATGTTGATAAAGGCAACGCAGGTATCTTTGTCGCTACCGAACACCACAGTTTCCAGAACATTGGCGAAAAACTTCAGTTTGTTTTCAACAAACTTCGGCGCAAACATAGAACCGTCTTTCAACTTGCCCACGTCCTTGGCCCGATCAATGATCCGCAGATGCCCACTATCTTTTTCGATAAAGCCCGCATCACCCGTGGCAACCCAGCCTTCCGGATCTTTAGTGTCCTTGGTGCTTTGCGGGTTCTTGTAATACTTCACAAAAGCCCCTGGAGAGCGGTAGAAAACCTCGCCGCGATCATCAATACGCAGTTCAACCCCCGGTGAAGGCGTGCCGACCGTATCCGCACGCACTTCCCCGTCAGGTTGTTGCGTGATGAAAACACTGGCTTCGGTCTGGCCGTAAAGCTGCTTTAGGTTTATCCCAAGGGAGCGGTAAAAATCAAACAGTTCCGGTCCGATCGCTTCACCCGCCGTGTAGCCCACACGGACACGACTAAGGCCCAGTGTATTCTTCAACGGGCCGGTGATCAGCAGACCGCCCAACCAGTATTTCACCTGATCCAGCAGGCCAATGGATTTGCCATCCAGCAACTGTGGCCCGATAACTTTCGCATGCGCCATAACCACCTTGAACAACCACTGCTTAAAGCGCCCGGCATCTTCCATGCGGATTTGCACGGATGTCAGCAAGCCTTCGAAATAACGCGGCGGGGCAAAGAAATACGTCGGGCCAATCTCGGCTAAATCCGCCTGCATGGTTTCAGGACTTTCAGGGCAACCAACACAAAACCCGCTCCAGTAAGCCTGGCCGATCGAAAAGATAAAATCGCCGATCCAGGCCATCGGCATATAAGCCAGAACACTGTCGCCCGCCACAAGGTTGTCAAATTCGCAGGTGCCTTTAGAGGTCTCGATGATATTACGGTTAGACAAAACCACACCCTTGGGCCGCCCGGTTGTACCGGACGTATACAGCATAACGCATGTGGTATCCGTGTCTTGTGCCGCCAGCCGTTTATCCAGCTCGCCCTGCAAATCCGCTTTTTGATCGCGGCCTTTTTGTTGCAATTCACGGTAATCGAACAACGCCGATTTATCGTATTTGCGCATGCCGCTTGGATCAAGGAAAACCACACCTTCCAGCGTTTCCAGATCATCCATCACGTCGATCATTTTATCGACCTGTTCCTGATCTTCGGCCACCACAAAACGCGCAGAGCAGTGATCCAGCACATATGCCATCTCTTCGGCCACCGCATCGCGGTAAAGTGGCACTGGTACGGCACCAACAGATTGCGCGGCAACCATCGCCCAGTAGAAATACGGCCGGTTGCGGCCAATAATAGCGATGTGGTCACCGGGGTTCACCCCAAGGGTCAGAAATCCCAAAGCCAGACTTTGGATTTCATCGCAGGTTTCGGCCCAGGTCCAGCTTTGCCAGATGCCATACTCTTTTTCGCGATAAGCAGGCTTATCCGCGTATATTTCGGCATTACGCACAAGAAGTCTTGGTATTGTGTCCAATGCGCCGACGGTTGTCGTATCAGTCATATTTCCTCCCAACGCCATAAATGGCGCGTCCGCACAAACCGAATCCGGACTTGTTCATTCAGGTTAACCTGCATCAGTTGTTTTGCAGAACTATTTCTGAAATGTTACGAATTGTAACAAGCGCAGATTTTCTGGCTCTGGTCAAATAGCGCGTTTAAGTTTAGCACAGGCGCATGACCAGAAGCGCACATGAAATAGCCCAAATGACACAGTCAGGCCTGAACCTGATCAAGCAGGCTATTTCTATTTATGATGCCGATCTGAAACTTGCTGTGGCCAACCAGCGTTTCCAGGATATGTTCGATTTGCCCGATGACTTGGTGGAGTTTGGCAAACCGTTTGCAGACTGCATTCACTACCTTGCCACAAAAGGTGATTATGGCGTGATCGACGACATAGATGTTTTTGTGGCAGAACGCGTGGAACAGGCCAAGGCATTCCAGCCACACTATATCGAACGCCAACGCGCCAATGGCACGCGCATCTCGATTGAGGGCAGCCCCTTGCGCCAAGGCGGTTGGGTAACGGTTTATACTGACATCACCGATATCAAAAATCAGGAAGCTTTGTTGCGTGACCGCTCCAAAGATTTATCACAACAGCTGCTGACCCGCTCGGAAGAACTGTCACAGATCAACCGCGAACTAACTGCATCCATCACCGCACTGGAACAGACAAAACGCGAATTGATTGATTCCGAATCGCGGCTGAACCAGACAAATTCGATGGTCCCCGCACATATTGCCCGCATGGATATTGACGGATGCTATACATATACCAACCAGAAACTGAACACGGTCATTCCCGGTTGTCCAAAGAATATTATTGGCAAACACTTCAAGGAAGCCTTGGGCATTGAAGCTTACGAAGAGGTTTATCCGCGTTTTGTAGATACGCTGAAAGGGCAATCAAGCGCCTTTGATTTTGCCCTAAAAGATCACGGAAAACAGGTGCGCGTCGCCCTGACCCCGGATATTGACAAGCACGGGAATGTGATCGGGGCCTATCTTTTATCGATGGATATCACAGAAGAGTCCAATGCAAGGCGCGCCTTGATGCACGCGCGCAGACGCGAACTGGCCGCACAGCTGACAAGCGGGATGGCGCATGATTTCTCTAACTTGTTAACCATCATTCTAGGCCAACAGAACAAGCTGGAATCAATCGACAATCTGGCCAATGATGTCAAAGAAATTGTAACCACGACAAAGGCTGCCGCATTGCGTGGCGGGGCTTTGCTGGACGGGCTTTCCCAACTTACCGTGAAAAGAACCCTGTCCCCCGCCCCGATTGACTTTGTTGATCTTATCAGTGGTCTGGAGCGTTTGGGAAAGGCCACATTAACCAAAGATATTGACCTGGAAATTGACAATCAGGTAGGCCATGCGCGGCTAATTCTGGATCAGGGTTTCACACAGGATGCATTGCTTAATTTAATCCTGAACGCGCGCGAAGCCATAAACGGCACAGGCAAAATTACAGTCACCGCACGGCGGGTGGAAAACTGGCTGGATCTAATTGTGCAAGACACCGGTTCCGGCTTTACCAAAGACGCGATGAAGAACGTCTTCACACCGTTTTTCACAACGAAAAAAGGCTCGGCTGGCCGTGGTCTGGGGCTAACCACAGTCTTTGATTTTGCAAAGATCAGCGGCGGTCGGGTTGATGTGAAAAACCACAAAAACCGTGGCGCAATCGTATCATTGCGCATCCCCTATATCGAAGCCGTTCCCGTGACCCCCGGTCTGGTTTTACTGGTCGAGGATGACGCCGGTATTCGCCAGACCATCCGTGATTATTTACGCAAAATGGGCCATTCCATTCTGGAAGCAGACAGCGCCGAAGAGGGCCTGAAACTAAGCCGTTTATCAGGCCTGACCCATATCATTACCGACCTGATGCTGATGGGTGAAATGACCGGATATGATCTGGCAAAACAGCTGCGCAACAAAGGCATGGATTTGCCCATTACCATCATTACCGGCCTGCCGGAAAGCAACCCGCTTCGACGCAAGGCCGCGAAATCATTCAAGGTTTTGCACAAGCCCTTTAGTGAAGCGCAACTTGCAATCGTTTTTCAGGAAAGCACCACACCATGAATGATCACACCCAACTGGTCACGATCCTTGACGATTCCCACGAAATACGGGAAATTTTATCCGTCGCATTGCAAAATGCAGGCTTTGAAACCAAATGCTTTGGGCGCGCGACAGAGTTTGAACACGCGATCAGAACCATGTCGCCACAGGTTTGCATTGTCGACCTTGGTCTGCCCGACAAAGACGGATTATCGCTGGTCAATAAACTGGCCCTTGATAGCGGTGCTGCAATTATCATCATATCCGGCCGCTCGATGCTACAAGACAAGATTGTCGGGTTGGAACTTGGTGCCGATGACTACATCACCAAACCGTTTGAAGCGGCCGAAGTGGTCGCGCGCGTGCGTGCTTTGCTACGCCGCAGCAAAGTTGACAAAAACAAACCTGCTGATCAGATCATACGGTTTTCAGGCTGGATTGCGGACTTTGACCAACATATTTTAACCTCGCCTGCGGGCAAGGTTCAAAGCCTGTCTTTCGCCGAGGCTCAGGTTCTGCATCTGTTTTTATCAGCCCCTAACCGCCTGATTTCACGTGAACATATGCTTGAAAAACTGGGAGGCACCGCCAGCGACAATTTTGAACGGGCAATGGACGTACGGGTGTCTAGACTGCGCACAAAACTTCAGGATGACCCGCAAAACCCGAAAATTATCAAAACGATTTATGGTGCGGGTTATATCTTTATAGGCGACATGGTTTAGGGCCGCTAGATTTTATCCCAAGGCAACAACCGACCCAGAAGCCCCGCCAGAAACGCCGTGCTTAACCCGATATTCAACAGTCCCGTAACCGAGGCCATGGCCCCGTACACCCGAAAATCTGTATCAAGAATAATGTCGCCATACCCAAGCGTTGTGTATGTGGTCAGCGCAAAATAAACCGCATCGCCAACGCGCGGAATAGCTTTGAAAATAACGAATGAAAACGCCAGAATCCAGACCTGAATCGTATGTGAAATAATCACAAAGCCAAAAGCCTTGCCCAGCAAAATCCCTAAACGGACTTTGCTGGAATACCGTAGCAACTTCGGCCCCAGAATTTTCAGCAATGACGTTGACCAGATAATAACAACGATATGGACCACCGAGCAGATCCCCAGCACCACACTTCCCCAAAAAATCTGTACCGCTATCGTCATCTTGCCATTCCATTCCGGACCTGCATTCGGATTGCTATACCGAAGGGACAGGTGCATTTTTCGTTACACGAAACATATTTATTCGTTCACGGTCTTCAAGCGGGGCGACACCAAACTCTTCCTTATAATACTTCACCATCGGGGCCGCAGTGGCATACCCGACCGCAAGCGCAATTTCGGAAATGTTATCGCCTGAATACAGCACCAACTGGCGCGCTGCATGCATTCTTTTGCTTCGGTAAAAATTCATCGGACTTTGACCGGTTGCCTGTTTGAATTTCCGTTCCATCTGGCGCGCCGACAGGCCGATTATATCTGCAACCTCGGTTATACTGATAGGATCGTCAAAACCTTCCGAAAACAATTGCACGGCTTTTTGGACCGGCTTGGGTAGCATATCACTGGTGCTGCTGGAATGTGATGTGGGAATGCGTTGTTGCACACCTGCACCGCGCACAAGCGGGTGTTGGAACCAGCAAGCAACCTCGGTCATCACTTCCGCGCTTAATTCCTGCGCAATTAAATTCAGCATCGCATCGAACCCGGCCGCGGCACCAGAAACGGTCAGGCGGGTACGGTCCGAAAAAATCACATCGTCAATGGTCTCGATCGCGGGGAACTCTGCTTCAAATGCGGCCCGGTAACACCAATGCACGCTACAAGTATAACCTTCCAGCAAGCCGGTGCGCGCAAGTGGAAAAACCCCGCCGCTGATACCACCGATCTTCATGCCATGCTGCACCAGACGGCGCAAAATACCGTTAGAGGTCTTGGGATTGTCGAATTCAGATTGCGGCGCACCTAGCAAAAACACATAATCCAGCCCCTGCACATCAGCCAAAGCGATATCCGGGTCAAACCCGATATCCGCACTGGATGTCACCCGGGCAGCAGTTTCACCGATCAGTTGCCAGTCAAAAGCAGTGCGCCCGATAATTTCATTAGCCGCCCGCAAAGGTTCAATCATCGAGGTCAGACAAGACATCGGAAAGCCGTGGAATATCAAAAAACCAAGTCGTTTTATTTTTTGCGGCGCATTCATGCTATAGACATACCCTATTGCCCGAACCCTGCAACCATTCATGAAGAAAATCGCATTTGTATCATTTCAGGTGGCGCATGGGCATCTAATAGTGACCCCACTTGCAAACTAAACCAGTAAACTAATTTAGTATTTCAAGCACCTTCACGTGTCGGATAAATTTCCAACGCTGTCGTAAACGGTTGGGACACAGGCAACCTGTTTTTATAGCCTGTTCACAGAACAAGGATGATCCCCAATGCGTTTTTCAGGTTTTAAAGTCATCAAAGAGGCTTTGACGGGCCATAAGGGTTGGGGGCCGCAATGGCGCGATCCCGAACCGAAACCGCATTATGACATCATCATTATCGGTGGCGGCGGTCATGGGCTTGCAACCGCCTATTATCTGGCCAAAGAGTTCGGTCAGAAAAACATCGCCGTGATTGAAAAAGGCTGGATCGGCGGCGGCAATGTGGGCCGTAATACCACCATTATCCGTTCGAATTATTTGCTGGACGGCAATGAGCCGTTTTATGAATTTTCACTCAAGCTCTGGGAAAAGCTGGAACAGGATTTCAACTATAACGCCATGGTCAGCCAACGCGGCATTCTGAACCTTGTGCATACAGACGGGCAGCGCGATGCGTTTATCCGGCGCGGAAATGCAATGATCCTGAATGGGGCCGATGCCGAATATATGACGGCCGATCAGTTGCGCGCAGAACTGCCGTTCCTGAATTTCGACAATGCCCGCTTCCCGATCAAAGGCGGCCTTGCCCAGCGGCGCGGCGGCACAGTGCGCCATGATGCGGTTGCCTGGGGCTATGCCCGCGGTGCCGATCAACGCGGTGTGGATATTATCCAGAACTGCGAAGTTACAGGCTTTCGCATCAAAGGGGGCAAATGTCTGGGCGTTGAAACGTCACGCGGCTTTATCGGCGCCAACAAAATAGGCACTGCCGTTGCAGGTTCATCCGGTCGCCTGATGGCCAAGGCGGACATGCGCCTGCCAATAGAAAGCCACGTCTTGCAAGCCTTCGTATCCGAAGGTCTGAAACCTGTCATCCCCGGCGTCATCACATTCGGTGCGGGTCATTTCTATGTCAGCCAGTCAGACAAAGGCGGTCTGGTGTTTGGCGGCGACCTGGACGGCTACAACACCTACGCCCAACGTGGCAACCTGCCAGTGGTTGAGGACGTCTGCGAAAGTGGCATGGCGATCATGCCAATGATCGGACGCACCCGCCTGTTACGCATGTGGGGCGGGGTGATGGACATGTCGATGGACGGATCACCCTTCATCGACAAAACCCACATAGACGGGCTCTATTTCAACGGCGGCTGGTGTTATGGTGGTTTCAAAGCCACGCCCGCATCGGGCTATTGCTTCGCCCATTTGCTGGCCAAAGACGAACCGCACGAAACTGCCACCGAATACCGGTTAGACCGCTTCCAGCGCGGCCATATGATCGACGAAAAAGGGATGGGCGCACAGCCCAATTTACACTGATATGATTATAAACCATCCCATCCTTGGCCCACGCGACGCACAGGAATTCACCTATCTGGGTGATGCATCATTATTGAACCGTCCTGATTGGCAAGCCGAAGACGCTGCCGAAAAGTTCCATGATTACACATACCTGCGCGATAATCCCGCAGGCGACCACCGCGAACTTTGGTACCACGAACAGGGCGATCGCAGCTGGCTGGTTGTGACCCGCAACACCCTGACCCATGAAATTTCAAAGGTCGAGCTGGCAAGTGATGTCGCCCGCGCAATGGGGAACAGCAAATGACCCAGACCAACCGTTTGACAGGTGGTCTGATAGACCACACAAAACCGCTAAATTTCACCTTTGACGGCAAACCCTATCAGGGCTGTCAGGGCGATACACTCGCCTCGGCCCTATTGGCCAATAATGTGCGCCTGATGGGCCGCTCGTTCAAATACCACCGCCCGCGCGGGCCTTTAACCGCCGGCTCCGAGGAACCAAATGCACTGGTCGAATTGGGCGCAGGGGCCCGCCAGGAACCCAACACGCGCGCCACCACAGCAGAGCTTTTTGACGGTTTAACCGCCAACAGTCAAAACCGCTGGCCGTCATTAAAGTTCGATGCAATGGCGATCAACGACCGTTTTTCCAACTTCCTGACCGCAGGGTTTTACTACAAAACCTTCATGTGGCCGGCCGCATTTTGGGAAAAAGTCTATGAACCTATCATCCGCAAGGCCGCAGGCCTTGGATCAATTTCAATGCTCGATGACCCCGATGTCTACGACAAAGGTTTCCTGCATTGCGACCTATTAATCATCGGCGCGGGCCCCGCAGGATTGGCCGCTGCCCTGACCGCAGGACGCGCAGGCGCAAACGTCATTCTGGCAGATGAAGATTACGCTTATGGCGGCCGCCTGAACGCGGAAACATACACGCTTAATGATGCCCCCGCGACTGACTGGATTGCCGCAACTTTGGCCGAACTGAACAGCCTGCCAAACGTGCGCACCATGGCGCGCACCACCGTAATCGGCGCGTTTGACCACGGCATATACGGCGCGGTCGAACGGGTATCCGACCACCTTGCAACGCCCGCCCCTGACAAACCGCGCCAAATCCTGTGGCGCATCTACACCAAACGCACATTGCTGTGCGCAGGTGCCATTGAACGGCCCATTGCGTTCGAAAACAACGACCGTCCGGGCATCATGCTGGCAGGGGCAATCCGGTCTTACGCCAACCGCTGGGCCGCAACCCCCGCCCAACAAATCGCGATTTTCACCAACAATGACGACGGCCACCGCACGGCCCTAGACTTGATCGCCAAAGGCGTGAAAGTCTCGGCCATAATAGACACCCGCACAGACGCCCCAAGCTTTTCTGAAGCCGAGGTTCTGGCCGGTGCCCAAGTCACCAACTCACTTGGTCGCTTGGGTCTAAAACAACTGACGGTACAACTGGCAGACGGTTCAACCCGCCATGTGCAATGCGAAGCATTAGGTGTATCAGGTGGCTGGAATCCCAATGTCCATATCAGCAGCCACCAACGTGGCCGCCCTGCATGGGACGCCGATATCGCCGCCTTTATTCCCGGCAAAGACGGCCCGCCCGGCCTGTCTGTTGCAGGGGCCGCCGCAGGCATATTCTCGACCGCTGGTGCTTTGAAAAGCGGCGCAAAATCCGCTGTGGCCGCACTAAAAGACCTAGGCATCAACGCCAAAGCTGCAAGGTTGCCAAGGGCCGAGGACGCGCCAGTAAACCTGCAACCGTTCTGGCATGTGAAATCCGGCAAAGGCCGTGCATGGCTGGATCAGCAAAATGATGTCACTGTGAAGGACGTGAAACTGGCGCATCAGGAAAACTTCCAGTCGGTTGAACACCTGAAACGCTACACCACGCTGGGCATGGCGACAGATCAGGGCAAAACCTCGAATATGGGCGGCCTTGCGGTCATGGCTGAACTGACGGGAAAATCTATTCCGCAGGTCGGCAACACCATCTTTCGCCCACCCTACACACCCGTTGCCATTGGCGCATTCGGGGGGCGTGCTGTGGGTAAAAACTTCCATCCGGTGCGCAAATCCCCCAGCCACGTCTGGGCCGCAGAACAAGGTGCGGTTTTCGTCGAGGTCGGCAACTGGCTACGCGCCCAATGGTACCCGCAAAAGAACGA
>DAOUQS010000236.1 GCA_030625465.1 Amylibacter sp.
AGTGTATTGCCGGAAGGCATGGCAAATCTGGCAGGCGAAAGTTTTGCCAAAGTAGCCGAGGCTGTAACATTGTTGGAAAACGCAGAACAAGCCACGGCAGATGTCGCTGCGGCCGCTGTGGATTTTCGCCCCATACACAAGCTGGTGCGCGCATTGCAACGTGATGCAAAAACAGTTTCCCGTGGAATAACAGCGCTGGAAAAACAGCTTAAGGTTCTGGATGCGGATAGCAGTAAAGTTGCAAATATAACCGCCGAAATTGAACAGCTGAAGCTTGAAAAAGCCGATTTGCTGGCGCAAATTCCGGCTGGCTGGGATGCGGCGTATAAAACATTCCAGGATGTGAACAAGGTGGAAAAGAAAGCCTATTCAACCTATAAACGTCTGTCTGCACAAGCGTATGTTCCCGCAACCGAGGTGCTGGACGTTTTGAACAGCGGGGATGCATATCGTGCATTGCAAGATGCTGTGATGGGTTCAAAAGCGCTTGTCGCCAATAATACGCCTGAAGATGCGGTAGACCTTCTGGCTAAACTGGCCCGCCAGTTTAGCGGCGTGGTCGGTGCCAACGATGTGAAGTCCGCGATATCCAAAGCCCGACGTGCTGTGAAAGCGAAAGTGCCAAACAAAGATAAGGCGCAAGCCGAACTGGACAGGGCGATCGGACTTTATAACGGCCAGCTTGAATGGCGGGCAAAAGCCGAAGCCGATGTCGCGCCGAAGCTGGAAGCTTATGTGGATAGCATGCGCACAACGCTGGGTCTAAGACAGCAGCCGAAGTTCACCCGTGAACAGGCGTTGTTCGTGGCGTCCTGCGTGTCAGATCACCGCGATGTTTCGCTGAATTTCTAATGCGCGTGGGCTGAAGCCCACCCTACAAATCAACCCCAATACCCCAGCCGGGGCGTTGGGGTTTTTGGTTTACGGATGGCTTGGTAATATCTCTGCGAATGTTTTGTCCAGTTTGTCGACCAGCTCGGCCATTTCCGCGTTTGATATGATGAACGGTGGCGCCAGCAGGATGTGGTCGCCGACAGCGCCGTCGCGGGTGCCTGACATCGGGTAGCAGATCAGGCCGTTTTCGAAGGCCTGCCGCTTTAGTTTTGCTGCCAGTTTCAACGCGGGATCAAACGGGGTTTTGGTTTGGCGGTCGGTGACGAACTCTATTCCCAGAAACAGCCCTTTGCCACGGATATCACCAATGAACGGGTGCTGCCCGAAGCGTTGAACCAGCATATCTTTTAGCTGCGCACCTTTTTCATGCGCCTGCGCCACCAGCCCGCGACCCGTTAGTGCCTTGACCACGGCAAGACCAGCGGCTGCGGCCACCGGATGGCCGATATAGGTATGGCCATGCTGGAAAAACCCGCTGCCATCCGTGATCGTGTCATATATATCGCCCGAGCATAACATGGCCCCGATCGGTTGATAGCCCGCACCCAGACCCTTGGCGATGCACAGGATGTCGGGGCGGATATTGTCGGCGTTGCAGGCGAACAGATGACCGGTACGACCCATGCCGCACATAACCTCGTCCAGAATTAGCAGGACACCGTATTTATCGCATATTTCACGGATGTGTTTGAAGTAGCCCGGAACCGCGGTAACCGCGCCAAGCGTGGCACCGACCACGGGTTCGGCGATGAACGCCATGACGCTGTCGGGGCCAAGACGTTTTATCTCGGTTTCCAGTTCCTGTGCCGTGCGCTGCCCGTATTCTTCAAGTGTTTCGCCGTCGTGACGGTCAGCATATTCGTAGCAGGGCGCGATGTGGCTGACATCCATCAAAAGCGGGTCAAACTGTTTGCGCCGCCATTCATTACCGCCAGCGGCCAAGGCGCCAAGCGTGTTGCCGTGGTAGCTTTGGCGGCGTGCGATCAAGTGGCGGCGTTCGGGTTCACCTTTTTCAAGGAAATACTGGCGGGCAAGTTTAATTGCCGCCTCGACCGCTTCAGAGCCGCCGGAGACCAGATAAACCCTATCGATGCCTTCAGGGGCGTTTTCAACCAGCAATTCGGCCAGTTCTTCGGCTGGTTCCGAGGTCAGGAAGCCTGAGTGGGCAAAGGCGATTTTGTCCAGTTGGTCCTTGATGGCTTGGGTCACATCGGCGTCTGCGTGGCCAAGACAGGACACGGCGGCGTCGCCGACATTCAGGTAGCGTTTGCCTGCCGCGTCGATCAGATAGCAACCTTCACCGGCGACGGCGACAGGTGCAGTCCATTTGCTGTGGCGGGGAAATATCTTAGTCATGGGTCATATCCTTGATCAGGGCTGCGGCTAATGCAACCGTTTGGGCGTTGTCTTTTGCGGGTTTGCCGTCGGGCAACTGCATATTGTTTTCAAAACCGATACGAATGTTACCGCCCATATGCAAGGCGGCTGTAGCGCAGGCCAGTTCATGCCGGCCAAAGGCGCAAACCGTCCAATTGGGCTGCATGTGCTGTGTCGCTTTCAGAAAAGGTCCTAAACCCGCAGGCTGTGCCAGGGTCATCGGGTGATACTGCCCCAAGACAAAAAGCACTGCATTCATGCGTGTTTCGACCCAGCCCTTGTTCATCCAGTCATGTAAAAGGACGATGTCTTTTGTGTCGTATAGGATATGTTGAACCGTTATTCCGGCTTCGGCGCAAAATCCGTAGACTTGGGGTGCTAAAGATAAATCGCGCACGATTTCGCGGATTGAAATGCTGGCGCTTTGCGGTCTGACCGATTTCAGGCAATCAAGTTGTTCGGCAACATCGTAAATACCCGCATATTCAGTGGTGATCTGTACGCCCATGTTTGGAACCTGCTGTTTCACAGCGCTGATAGCCTCTTTGTATAGGGTGGGATCAAGACTGTGTGTGCCATTGCTGTCGCGGACATGCAGATGCAGGCTGTCGGCACCGGCCTGAAAGCAATCATATGCTGTTTGGGCGATTTCCGGGATGGTTAAAGGCACCATCTGGTGGTCGGTTTTTTGCTTTCTGGCCCCGTTGGGTGCAACCATCAGGTTTGGTTTTTGCATGATTTTGAATAATCCCAATTGGTTGCAGACTTGCAAAGTTAATAATAACATACGTTATATATTACAAGAATAAAAACAATATATAAATTTAATTTACGGGCGGCGCCCTAAAAACAACTGTTATAATTAGACAAAATAATAACAATATGTATGTTTGGTTATGAGTCGTGTATAAATGAAGTGAATTAATTGCAAATGGGAAAATAAACATGCCACGCATAATAGAACCGTCCTTCCGACAATCTGTAGATATGATGCTTGAAAAGGCGATTAGCTTGATGGATCTATCGCCCGGGCTTCAGGAAAAGATACGGGTATGCAACTCGACCTATACTGTGCGTTTCGGG
>DAOUQS010000221.1 GCA_030625465.1 Amylibacter sp.
ATGTACTGGTCCAAAGAAGGCGGTATCGGTGTGGTCATTCCCGACCCCTCTTCGACTGTTTTTTGTATGTGTCTGGAACAACTGCCAATGGCACCGGCCAGCGCTAGCCAAACCCTGTGCCGCACACAATTTACACGCCCGATGATGACAATGGCCCCTGTGAATGCCAAAGCCGCCTGCCTTTATCCCAACAATGGCCGAATGATCCGCGAAGCACATGCACGCGGTTACAACAATGCAATTGTAGCCGATCCATTGGGCAATGTCGCCGAGACCGCCACCGCGAATATTTTCATGGTCAAGGACGGCATCGTGCGTACGCCGGTGCCTAACGGGACATTCCTAAACGGGATTACCCGCCAGCGCGTGATCAAACTGTTGCAGGCCGCAGGGCACAAGGTTCAGGAAGTGACGTTGGGCTTTGAAGACTTTGATACGGCAGACGAGGTATTTTTAAGCGGTAACATCTCGAAGGTCACACCGATTGTGAAAATCGAAGACCGTGAATACCCTATCGGGCCGGTTACCGAACAAGCCCGCGATCTTTATTGGGAATGGGCGAAGAACGCGTAACACCTTAATTGCGGGCGGCCATAAAAGCCGCCCACATTATCGGTTTTCTAGACCATGGCGAATATACGCGCGGGGCCACCAGTGCCGCCACGATGTTTCGGGGCGCCAATAACCAAGGTCGCACCTGCGGCGGGAACCTGATCAAGATTGGCTAGATTTTCAATCCCGAACCTGCCTGTTGGCAGCCACGCATAATGTGTTGCGAAATCTGCCGACATCCCGTGATCCAGCGAAAGCGTATCCACCCCGATCGAGGTCGCACCGGTTTCTTCCAGCAGCATTTTCGCCGCCTCCACATGGAAGCCCGGATAATGCTGTTTACCCTCGGCATCGGCATTGCGGAACTTATCGCTGGCTACTTTTGTAGCCCATCCCGAATACATCGCCACACAGGCATTCGCGGGAATTTCACCATTTGCAGCCATCCATGCCTTGATGTCATCAGGCGTTACCTGCGCATCCGCATCATCGGCCGCGCGTGCCGCAATATCGATAACACAAAGCGGTGCAATCAGGTTTTCCACCGGAATTTCAGCCACTGATTTTCCGTCCGCCGAGAAATGCAGCGGCGCATCCACATGGGTGCCGGTATGTTCATTGATCGATAGCTGGTTCAGGTTGAAATGATGTTCGGCAAAATTGAATTTCGACTCCATCTGAAAGCCGGATTCACCAAAGTACGTTGGAAAGTCTGGATACAACTCATGGGTCATATCCATGACCGCGCCATGGCCCGCGGCCATTGCTGGCGTTCCCGTCATGGAAGAGCCAACAGCCGCCGCCGCTGCCCCCACCGCTGCCGATTTGAAAAAGCTGCGGCGCGATAGCATTTTATCCTTCACTGCATTCATTACACAAATATCACACATAGTCGTTCTCCCTTGCTTGATAAGATCAATTTATCAACTCAGCTTATAGCGATAAACTGGGATTGAAAGAAATTTTTGCCGACGGGTATAAAAATCGGAATGCCTTGCGTGTCACTTTGCGGCTTTACGCGCGGGCCTTATCCTCTTTCCGAAACAACAGATAATAGGCACTTGGTACAAAGAACAGTGACATTATCGAAGATAACAACAACCCGCCAATCATCAAAGTTGCCATCGGCTCAAACATTGCTCCGCCCGATATTGCCATGGGCATCAGGCCCAGAATTGTGGTTAATGATGTCAGTGCAATCGGCGTCACCCGCTTACAGGAAGCCGTGACAATCGCCTCGTGTAAAGCGGCAGTTTTTCGTTCGATGTCGATCTGGTCTATCAATACAATCGCATTATTGATGATGATCCCCATCAAGGATATCAAGCCCAAAGTGGCGAAGAATGACATCGGTTGTCCGGTTATATACAACGCCAACGGCGCACCGGTAATGATCAACGGGATGGTCATAAATGTCAGTCCGACACGGCGGATGGAGTTGAACTGGAACATCAGTGCCAAAAGCATAACCATCAGGCCTATAGGTAATCCGGCAAGCAAGTCACTGTTAGTGTCACCGCTGCTTTCAACCTCACCGCCAATTTCAACCTTATATCCACCGCTTAAATCCAGACCATCCAATACAGGTTGAATAATAGCCACAACGCTGGCTGCATCCAGGCTAGTGCTTTTACCGTAAATGGTAATCTGGCGTTCCTGATTTTCACGACGCATTTGGGAAAATTCCAGCTTCGGCTTGAATGATGCAACCTGATCCAGCGATATCAATCGACCGCCCGCAGGTATTGAAAGGTTCGCCAAATCCTCCATGGAATCCCGAAATGTCTTATGTGAGCGCAGCACAATGGGTATTGATTCCGTACCTTCACGATAAGTCGAATATGACGTTCCCGAAAAATATGTATCCATTATATCGGATATTTCTTCAGATGTAATTCCAAATTCCCGCGCTTTGTTCTGGGCGATATCAACAATAACTTTAAACGATTTATTGCCCCAGTCATTTTCGTTCTGTTCTAATTCCGGCAATCCGTCAAAGGCAATTTCAACCTGATTAGCCAATGCCAAAAGATGATCCGCATCAGGGCCTTTGATCTTGACCTCAACGATACCGGATTCAGTGCCGCCCATAGACAGACGCTTGATTTTGAACCGCGCGGCGGGGTGGTTTTCATACAAATACCGCCTTACCCTGACAACCGCCTCGGCTACGGATTCTGCATTTATCGTATTCACCAATATAAATGCGCTGGCTTGATCTGTATCCGCAGGGCTTAGGCTAAGATAAAATCGCGGGCCGCCGTCACCAACAAAAACGGTTGTATCTACAACATCTGCATTAGCCTCTTTGTTCAAAAGCCACTGTTCAACCGCCAAGGCCTCTTTTTCGGTTTCCGATATCGAGGTCCCTTTGGGCATATCCATATAGATCAGATATTCACTGCGTTCGCTTAATGGAAATTGTTCCGATTTGAGCCACCCGAATACATTACTGGATAGAAATACGGTAAGATAGGCCAGTATTATGATCGGAATACCAAAAGGTATCAGCACCGTGACCATACTGCGGTAGCCTTTTACAAACCGGTTTTCACCTTGATAATCCAACTTCTTCACGGGCTTCAGAAGATGCACGCAAAGAAACGGCAAAATATAATGCGCCGTCAGCCATGACCCCGACAACATCAGGGCCACAACCGCGCCCAGAGAAAAAGCAAACTCCCCTGCGGTTCCGTCTAACAGGAACATCGGTCCGAATGCTGAAATGGTGGTAATAGAGGCAACCGCCAGCGGGATAAAAAACTGGCCACCCGCCCCTATTGCCGCGCCTTTTACAGGTGCGCCGGCGGCAACCCTGTTTTGAATATCCTCGACAACAACCAGCCCGTTATCCACAAGCAGCCCAAGTGAAATAATCACTGCGGCGATTGAAATCTGATGCAGATCAACCCCGATCTGCGGCATCCACAATAGGGCAAACATCAAGGTGAAGGGGACGATGCACACAATGATAAAGGCCACCCGCAGGCCAAGAAAGACCAGCATCACCAACATCACGACGACCAGTGTTTGCAATACATTCATAATCGCGGCATTTATGGATTTTGTGACT
>DAOUQS010000213.1 GCA_030625465.1 Amylibacter sp.
TTATCGAACACATTGGCACCCAGAAACGGGAAATCCAGCGTTTCGACAATCTCGTTAACGCGATCTATGCCAAGGGTAAACTCCCAATGACTTGTCATAGCATCAGGCTTTAACGCGTTCATAACATTGACCATATCCTGGCCCTGCGTGTGATGCGTTGTGTACGAGCCTTGCCACGTATCGCCGCCATCCAGCAACAATGCGTCAGGGCGATCTGAACGTATGGAATTAATCACTGTCGCGGCACGATCCAGCCCGCCCATGCGCCCATATGATTTCGCCAAAGTGGTGAAATCCTGATACGTCAAAGCATAGGCATCAGGTGAACCGGGTGTCATATTGAACAGCTTCAGGAAATCGGCACCCGTTACATGGGGTGGCAATCCGTTCACCGCGCCCATCCCCAGATTTATCTCGGGTTCGCGAAAATAGACCGGTTTCAGCTGGCCGTGAATATCTGTGATATGGATCAACGTGACATTGCCGGTCGTATCAAACTCTAGCAGTTTTTGTTCTGTTAATGTTTGCTGGGCCGCAGCGCGTGCCCAACCGGTTGAACCAAAAATTGCGGATGCAGCAACGGTTGCTTGCAGAAAATCACGGCGAGAGATCATGGGGATACCTATATATTCACAGTTTTGAATGTTTAAAAGTGGAAAACCCCGCGCAGCTTAAAAGTGCGCGGGGCTTAAGATTAGTTACGGACTGCAGGGCTTTCAACAGAAAGACCATTGCCGCGTGATGCAACATACAGTTCCAGCGCCTTAAACTCGGCTGAGCCCTGACCGAACGGTTTTGCCCGGATGTTTTTCATACACCCTTTGAAACGCGCATGCGTCGAATTAAGCTTCGAGTTTTTCAAACGATACGTCGGAAAGCCATTGATCTGGCCCTGTGACAGGTGATCGGCACGGATCATCACACCGTAATTGTCTTCGTGACAATTCGAGCAAGCCATATCCAGTTGGCCGACACGGGTGTAATACAGCTCTTTCCCAAGCTTCATAGCAGGTTCAACCGGACCATCTGTTTTCACAGACATCGGTAATCCGCGTGATTGAAGGCTGATAAGTGCTGTCATTGCCGTCATTTTACCTTTGGACCATTTCCATGGCTCGGCACCCATACGTTCGGTTCTACAATCGTTTATGTAGTTCTCCATTGAATAAAGCTCTGATTTAGCCTCATTCCAACGTGGTAGGACTGTGCGCAAACCTTTGAAAGCTTCGACATCTTCATGGCAAGAGGCACAGGATTTACCCTCGGTGCCTTCAACCTTTGTCCACTGGTCACTTGCTTTATCAACAAAGATGAACGACGGATTGTCGAAATCGTCCATTTGAAGTGCTTGTGTCTCGTGCTTTCTGAAGCTCCAGCCGGATATAACTTTATCAAGCGGGCTGCCTTCAGGTGCCGGTGCCGATGTGGGTATGGTGATCTCTTCGTTGATCACCAATACGTCAGTTTCGCTGGCATACAATGCAGTCGCGAACGTCAACGCCGCCACGGTACATGTCAGGGTTTTATTCAATGTGTTCATATTGGTTCCTCCCAAAACCCGCACTTACTTCACGGTTATTGTTTTTTTAGCTTCCGTAACGGTGCCGTCATCATCGACCCATTTGAATACAAGATCACCCGTTGCCGGAACCTTGAAGCTGAACTTGAAATAAGGGTTGGTCGAGACTGCAGGCTCTAGAATTACATTCATCACTTCCACACCATCAAAGGTCGCCGAGAAGGCGTTGATGATTTTGCGTGGAATAAGATTACCCGCTTTGTCTTTTGCCTGACCTGAATCCATTTTATGATCAATCAGGGCTTTAATTGTGACCACTTCACCTGCCGTTGCAGATTTCGGTACTTTCACACGTGCTTTTGCCATAGTGTTATCTCCTTGTTTTTCCGAAATCAGCCGCCGCAGCCGCCGATGGTTACTTTAACTGAATTTGCAACCTGGGTGTATGTACCGTCAGCCATTTCCGCGACAGCAACAACGTCCTGCGTGCCTGCCAGACGGATACGTGTTGTACCTTCTGATACAGCCATTTCCGAGAAGTTAAACGTGGCCACACCGGGGTTCGGGTTACCGTCCGCCAGAATTATCACGCGTCTTGCGCCGGGTGCTGAAAACTCGATTGGCACCGTGTTTCCGTTTTCGGCGATTTCCGGTGTTGTCAGCTCGATGCCGCCTTCACCAACTTCTGCGCCGCCCGTGAACGCAGCTATGTCAGCCAGCGTTGCATCAGTCGCAGCAAAGGCCGCATTTACAGGAACCAGTGTGATTGCGATTGCAGCACCACCCAGTGCCAAGGCATTACGTCGTGTAAGTTTCATGCCCTTACTCCTCTTTCAATGTTTTCAAATAGGCGAGCACATCTTCAACCTGTTGTGCGGTCAAAATGGTCTTGCCTGCAAATTTTTCCATTGTACGCGCGCCGTTTGTGGCCCGGTAAAATGATGGCATAATCGTACCTTCGAATGTTAGCTTCGAGTTTACGATAATACCACGTAACTGTGCTTCTTCCCAACGGCTGGCGGCACCATTCAAGGATGGGCCAACTTCGCCATGGAATGACTGGCCTGAGGCATCGTCATTGATATGGCATGCCAGACAGTTGCCTTGCTTGCGATTGATAAAAGCTGCCTTACCGGCAACCGGATCACCCGCTACGCTGGTGATTGATGCACTAACCCCACCATTCTCATCGAATGAAACGTCACCCGGTGCAACTTCTGCCGCAAAAGCAGACGTTGAAATTAGTACCGTACTGAGTGCTGCAAATGAAATGCGACGCATACAGTCTCCTCCCTATTTTTACTTTATTGCTTAGGATTATATCGGAATAGTAACAAACACAATACAAATTCTAATTTGTGCATATATTAATATCCGGAATTGGTTTAGAACGTTGCATAACATACAAATTACAAAGGTTCCGACATGCGATCACTTCTTTTAAGTACAGCCATAATATGTACTCTTTTAACGTCTACCGTCACAGGCAGCGAAAATATTCCGGATCAATACCCCGATTCACTGCTTTACTCTAAACCTGTGGAATTCATCCCGAATGTCTATTCTGCCATCGGGGCAACCGCCCCTCCGGGCTATGACAATTCGGGTCACAACAATAATCTTTCTTTCATTGTCACAGGTGACGGGGTGATCGTGATCAACGGCAGTGCCGCCTATTTGCTGGCAAAAGCCCTGCATGACGAGATCAAGGGAATCACCGATCAGCCAGTGAAACTGGTGATCAATGAAAACGGCCAGGGTCACGCGATGCTGGGCAACAGCTATTGGGCGGAACTTGGCGTTCCCGTATTGGCGCATGTGGATGCCGCCCACGAGTTTGACGAAACCGGCTACCGCAGTCTGGAACGCATGCAGAAACATAACCTTGAAAAATCCGAAGGCACAACACTGTCCCTGCCCTCGCTTACATTTGATGACGCGTATATAATCGAAATGGGTGATTTCAGGGTTGAGGTGCTGAACCTTGGCCCCAGCCACAGCCCCGGTGATGTCGTGGTCTGGCTGCCCGAACAAAAGCTGGTAATTTCGGGCGATATGGCATTTCACGAACGCATGCTGCCAATATTCGACGATACCATGACCGCCGACTGGCTGGACACATGGGAAAACCAATTTGAAAAACTGGGTGCTACCTATGTGATCCCCGGCCACGGCCACCCGACCAATATGGCGCAAGTGCGCCGGTACACACATGACTATCT
>DAOUQS010000280.1 GCA_030625465.1 Amylibacter sp.
GCTATTCGGATCAAGAAATTGTGAAAGAAACGCCACGTAGAATATGATAGCTTTCGGGTTGAAAATAGCGGTAAAGAACCCAGCTTTCAAACTTGAAACCCTGTCGCATTTTTCAACTTTCACCGGCTTGGCAACATCAACACGACGGGCTTCGGAGATTTGGCAATAACCAAGGTATGCCATGTAAAAGACACCAGCCCATTTGACGATCTGGAACAATTCGGAAGATGCGCCCAATATTGCGCCGACACCGAAAAGAGATAATGCAATCAAAACAACGCCACCAATCAGCTCTCCTAAAATGCACAAGAAAGCAGCCTTGGTTCCACGGGTCAAAGCCTGTCCTGTAACCATGAACACACTTGGGCCGGGGATGACGGAAATCACCGCATAAGTGACAACAAAAGTAAGCCAGAGTTCAAATTTCAAACACGATTTTCCTATAAGTGTTTCTGAAAGCCTATCGGCAACCCCACCCTTCAGCAGGATTGCCAAGATCAGTTTTTATTCATCATCATCCATATAATCTTCCAGCGGAGGACAGCTACAGATCAGATTGCGATCACCATATGCGTTGTCCACACGGTTCACCGGCACCCAGTATTTATCGACCTTGAATGAACCCGGGGGGAAGCAGCCCTGTTCGCGGCTATAGGGCCGATCCCAGTCTTCCACCAGATCACGCATCGTGTGCGGTGCGTTACACAAAGGATTGTTATCTTTGGGTAATTTACCATCCTCGATGTCTTGCGCTTCGGCGCGAATGGCCAGCATGGCATCACAGAAACGATCCAGTTCTGCCTTTGGTTCTGACTCAGTTGGTTCAACCATCAGCGTGCCCGGCACCGGAAACGACATGGTTGGTGCGTGAAAACCGCAGTCGATCAGCCGCTTGGCAATGTCGTCAACGGTCACACCACAACTGACCTCTAGGGGCCGTGTATCAATGATACATTCATGCGCCACGCGACCGTTCGGGCCACGGTACAGGATCTCATATGCCCCATCCAGACGTGTGGCGATATAGTTGGCGTTCAGGATCGCGGATTTGGTCGCTTGCGTCATGCCGTCACCACCCATCATCAGGCAATAGGCCCACGAAATAGGCAGGATACTGGGGCTACCATATGGTGCCGCAGAAACGGCGCCTTGCGCACCACCGGTATGGAAGTGACCCGGCAGGAACTTGATCAGATGTTTTTTTACACCGATCGGCCCCATGCCCGGCCCGCCGCCGCCATGCGGGATGGCAAATGTTTTATGCAGGTTCAGGTGGCTGACGTCACCGCCGATTTCACCGGGCTGCGAGACACCGACCATCGCGTTCATATTGGCCCCGTCCATATAGACCTGACCGCCGTGATCATGCACAATTTGGCAGACCTCGCGCACACCTTCTTCAAACACGCCGTGGGTTGACGGGTAGGTGATCATGCAGGCTGCCAGATTGTCGGAATGCAATTCCGCCTTGGCGCGGAAATCGTCAATGTCGATGTCGCCGTTGGCCGATGATTTCACCACAACAACCTTGTAGTTCACCATGTTTGCAGAGGCAGGGTTGGTGCCGTGTGCAGATGTCGGGATCAGGCAGATATTACGATGTCCTTCGCCGCGCGATTTATGATAGGCCGCAATCGTCAGAAGCCCGGCATATTCGCCCTGCGCACCCGAATTGGGCTGCATGGATATTGCATCATAACCGGTAATCTCACACAATTTAGCGGAAAAATCTTTCAGCAGATATTTATACCCTGCGGTTTGATCCAGCGGCGCATAAGGGTGCATATTTGCAAAGCCACTCCATGATACCGGCATCATTTCGGCGGCTGCATTCAACTTCATGGTACATGACCCCAGCGGGATCATCGCACGGTCAAGTGCCAGATCACGATCAGCCAGACGGCGCATATAGCGGGTCATTTCGGCCTCGGACCGGTTCATGTGGAAAATCGGATGGGTCATGTAATCGCTGGTACGCGCCATGCCTTCCGGCAAACGGTAATCCACTTGTTCAGGATGTTCATCAACCGCCAGCCCGAACGCACGCCAAACACCCACAAGGGTCTTTTCGGCGGTAGACTCGTCCACCGTCATCCCGACCTTGGTTTTGCCAACTGCGCGCAGGTTAATATCCTCAATCCGCGCCGAGCGGATCACAACGGATTGCAGTGACCCCACATCAATAGTGATGGTGTCAAAGAACGTATCGGGTTCAATCGTAAAGCCCAGCTTTTCAATGCCCGCCGCAAGACGTGCAGTCATCAAATGGATACGCTGGGCGATGGCTTTTAGCCCCTGCGGCCCATGAAATACCCCGTACATCGAGGCCATCACGGCCAGCAAAGCTTGCGCGGTACACACGTTCGACGTGGCTTTTTCACGGCGGATATGTTGTTCACGGGTTTGTAATGACAAACGATATGCCTGGTTGCCACGGGCATCGACAGACACCCCGATCAAGCGACCCGGCATAGACCGTTTATATGCTTCCTTGGTCGCCATATAAGCCGCATGCGGCCCGCCGTAACCCATCGGAACACCGAAACGCTGGGTTGAACCCACCGCAATATCGGCACCCATCTCACCTGGTTCTTTAAGCAAGGTCAGGGATAGTGGATCGGCTGATATAATGCCTACAGCCTTGTTTTCATGCAGCTTTGCAATGATGTCAGTGAAGTCGCGCACATGGCCGTAAGTGCCGGGATA
>DAOUQS010000241.1 GCA_030625465.1 Amylibacter sp.
CCTTTGGCGATGGTTTACGCAGGCCACCAGTTCGGTGGCTGGTCAGCGCGCTTGGGCGATGGCCGGGCTTTGTTGTTGGGCGAGGTCGCAGGCTTTGATATCCAGCTTAAGGGTTCTGGTCGCACACCTTATTCACGCGGCGGTGACGGCAAGTCCGCCATCGGCCCCGTGATCCGCGAATATATCGTGTCCGAGGCCATGCACGCACTTGGCATACCCACCACCCGCGCACTGGCCGCAGTGACAACAGGCGAAAGCGTATCGCGCGAAGGCGTATTGCCCGGCGCCATTTTGACCCGCGTTGCCAGTTCACATATTCGGGTTGGCACCTTTCAGTATTTCTATGCGCAAAATGATCGCAAGGCCCTGCAAGTACTGGCAGACTATGTTATCGATCGCCACTACCCCGCAGCCCGCAAAGCCGAAAACCCTGTGCAGGCTTTCTTTGTCGCCGTGATCCAGCGCCAAGCCAAACTGATCGCGCTTTGGATGAAATACGGGTTCATCCACGGGGTCATGAACACCGACAACTGCCAGATCGCAGGTGAAACCATTGATTACGGCCCCTGCGCGTTTATGGACGATTTCAACCCGATGAAAGTGTTCAGTTCCATCGACCGGCAAGGCCGCTACGCATGGGGACGCCAGCCGCATATGGCGCATTGGAACCTGATGCGACTGGGCGAAGCTCTGTCGCCGATCTGGGGCGATGGCGAAGACAGTGCAATGCTGCAAATACAATCGACGCTGGACATGTTCAGAACCACTTTCAACACGCAGTTTCAGGGCGCATTCGCACAAAAGCTGGGCCTGCCATCGGCAAATGCATCATTTCTGGAAGAAACATTCCAGACAATGACAACGCAGGAAACAGATTTCACCCTGTTCTTTTCACATTTGCGCAGGCTGGAAACAGACGATCATCAATCCCGTTTCACCGCACTGTTCAATGATGCGGATGCGGCGGGAATATGGCTGGAACAGTGGCGCGAAACCAAAGGCGAAAGCGGTGTTAAAGCCGACGAAAGCCAAGCCCTGATGGTTGCGGCCAACCCGATCTACATCCCCCGCAACCACCGCATTGAAGAAGCGATACAGGCAGGCACAGCGGGCGATTACGCGCCTATGCACCACTTGATCGCAGTTCTAAAAAACCCGTTTGAACAACAAGACGGCGCGGACGCTTATGAAGCCGCCCCCAAACCCGCCGAGGTCGTGCAACAGACGTTTTGCGGGACGTGAAAGGAAACACCAGATGACAAAGCCACTTGGATTCATTGGACTGGGCGCTATGGGGCAACCGATGGCGATGCAACTGTTAAAGGCGGGAAAACCACTTGTTGTATGGTCAAGAAGCCCTGTCAGCACCGAACCGTTTCAAAAAACGGACGCACTAATTGCCGATAGCGCAAAACATCTGTTTTCGGAATGCGAAACCGTCATTCTGATGCTTGCAAATTCTGTGGCCATCGATACCGTTCTGGGGCGCGACACAAAGCAATTCGCAACCCTATGCAAAAACCACACTCTTATTCAAATGGGAACGACACCGCCTGAATATTCCAAAGGTCTGGAAACTGATATATTAGCGGCCGGGGGATTATATGCGGAAGTTCCGGTTTCCGGCTCACGCGGCCCCGCCGAAAAAGGTGAACTGGCCGCAATGCTTGCAGGTGACCCAAATACGATCAAGACCATCAAAAAGGTAATCGAGCCCATGACCGGGTCATCAACTTATTGCGGTCCTGTCCCAAGTGCCATGCAAATGAAGTTAGCGGTGAACACGTATTTAAGCGGCTTGATGAACGGGCTGTTTGAAGCCACCAACTTTGCCCGCCTGTGCGGGCTGGATCTGGAACAGTTTCGCGGCATCCTGGAAGCCAGCCCAATGAACAATAATCTGATGCGAATGAAACTACCGATGATTATCAATGAAGAATACACCCCGGTTCAGGCATCAGTTTTTCAAGCGGTCGAGAACACCCGGATGATCCTTGCCGCCGGTGCTGAAGTTGGCGCAACTATGCTCGGCGTGAAAAATTCGAATGCCATTCAAGAGGAAGCCAAAGCTACAGGGCTTGCTGATCTGGATTTCACTGCGGTATACAAAATCTATAAATCCCTGAATAAACCTAAATAACACGGCCCCAATCAGGTGTTATTGTTGCATGTATTGATGCCGCTGATATGCACGCATTGCCTTTCAACAAAAACCGCGTCACAGATAACCCATGAACCTTGTCGCCCTGAAATCCCCCAGCTTCCGTTTGTACTTCATCGGCGGACTTTTCGCTGTCAACGGCTTGTGGATCATGCGCGTGTTGATCGGCTGGATGGCGTGGGAACTAACGGCATCCGCCAGCTTTGTAGGCCTTGTGGCTGCTCTTTCCCTGCTACCGATCTTTCTGACGGGGCCTTTTTTCGGCGTTCTGGTTGATCGCACCAATATCAAACTGGCAGCCATTGCTACCAACAGTTCAATGGTTGTCAGTATTTCCGTATTATTGGCAATTCAGATGTCCGGCCATTTAAGCCCGTTACTTTTGTCCAGCGTTGCTGTGGCCATTGGCGTTGTGTCATCCGCACACCATCCCGTGCGCATGTCGCTGGCACCGCGTCTGGTGGAAAAGGGCCATGTGGGATCGGTTGTGGCACTTGCCGCGCTTAGTTTTAACACCGCACGCATGATCAGCCCGGCTTTAGGCGGCATTATCATTGACCAGTTTGGCATTACATCCGCCCTGGCCATTTCAATACTGCTTTACCTACCCAACTTGGTGATTGTGCCGTTTCTGCAACCACGCAACACACAAGCCCATAAAAACAAAGAACCTTTTGTGACCGCTTTAAAAAATGGTATCAACTATTTGTGGCATCGCCCGGAACTAAGACTGGTTTTGTTGATGACGGCCCTGATGTCCCTTTCGGTGCGCGGCACAACCGAGATCCTGCCTGTTGTTGCCGACGGTCTGTTCAACAAAGGTGCGGTCGGTCTGGGGCAACTGGGGTCAGCCGTGGGCGCGGGTGCGGTTATATCCGCGATACTCAAGGCTTTCGGCCCCGTGCAAACCACAAAAATAATCTCGCTGCCGACATTCTTGGTTATGTCTGCCGGCATCCTGGCTGTCGCGGTCTTCGGCAATTCCAATGTCTGGAATATCACACTGATCGCCGCCGCCGTACTGGGTTTCACCAGCACATATCTGGGCGTCAGCCTGCAATCAGCCATCCAGGCCGACCTGCCGGATGAGATGCGCGGCCGTGTGATGTCAATCTGGATCGTTATCGCCAC
>DAOUQS010000387.1 GCA_030625465.1 Amylibacter sp.
TTGCCGTGGGGCTTTGGGAAGAAAGGCCGAAGGCGGGTCATTTGTGTCTCCGACAGCCAGAAAAGATTGCTCATGATACCGCTCCTCTTTCGGAGCAGTGAATCAGTGAACCAACAAAATATCAATGGGTCCTGACCCTAGGCACCCACCTTGAGTGACGTATAGGGTAGGGGTGGCCAGCGGGCTACACTAACTATCTCAGTCCCTACGGCCATCCTGCGTGTCGGTTAGCGTACTAACCGTCCATCGAGGCATTATTGTCGATGTGGTTTTTGATCGGTTTGTATTTCTCGTGCCATTCATCAAGGGTCATTTTTTACTTCCCTTCCAACACTCAACAGCCATTTTGTATTTGAATACGTCGATAACCCCCTGCTGTTGTTGTTCCGGGACAATGGGTAGTTGATAAGCCTGAGCGATCAGAAGGAATATTGCTTCCTGAATAATCGGCGTGTCGTCAAGGCTATCCGCGAGGGTTGTCAGCCTTGTTACATGTCACATCCCGTCAGGTAGTACGGTCGTTTCCTGAACAATTCCGGTTTCCGACTATACCATTCCTTCATTTCCAACATCGGCGTCCTAGCTTTCAGAACTGATTGCGGGAGCTGGGTATTGTAGAGGTGCACATAGCGCATAAGGGTTTGCTCCAGGTCTTCGCGGCTGTTGAAGTGATGGCTTTGCAGCACGTCCTCGATGCGACCGTTGAACCGTTCAACCATGCCGTTTGTTTGCGGCCGCATTGGCGGGGTGAGCCGGTGCTCAATACCCAGATCGGTGCATAGGCGGTCAAACTGGTGCGCGCCAGTGGCGGCCCGTTTGCGCAGGCCAAACAGACGGTCGGTGAACTCCTTGCCGTTGTCCGTGAGAATGTGGTTGATCCGCATAGGGCAAGCGCGCTCAAGGTCGCGTAGGAACCGCCGGGCATTGGCGGCTGTTTTCCTGCTGTAGATACGGATGAATACCCAGCGTGTCGCCCGGTCAATTGCCACGAACAAGTAGCGGTGGCGCGTCTCGTCCGCCATTTGAGGCAGGTATTTTACGTCGATGTGCATAAACCCTGGCTCGTATGCCTTGAACGGTTTGTGCGTTGGCTTGGGTGTCTTTTCCCTCAGGTCGCGCAGGTTGCTGACACCGTGCCGACGCAGACACCGATCCAGCCCCGAGCGCGAGGCGTTGGGGTTGAGGAACTCGCGCACTACCGCCAGCAGGTCATCCAGCGGCAGCAGCAGGCTGGTGCGCAACGATACGGCAACGGCCTCCTGCGCGGGAGTGAGCGTGGTTTGCAGACGGTGCGGCGTGTGCGAACGGTCCTGCACGCTGTCACGCTTGCGCCACTTCCAAATCGTCTGTTCTGTGGTCCCAAAGCGCTCGGCAAGCACCCAGGCAGGCTCTGTACTCGCCTGAATTTCAGCCCGGACACGGGGGGTCGTCGTTGCCTGCTTGTGAAGTGAAATCAGCATGTCGGCCCACCGTCCCGCAATTCCGTCAGGATCGATCTTGCCACGAATAACGCCCAACGGCGAGGGTCCATGTGATCATCCGGGATGGAACA
>DAOUQS010000100.1 GCA_030625465.1 Amylibacter sp.
CTGGAATATCACACTGATCGCCGCCGCCGTACTGGGTTTCACCAGCACATATCTGGGCGTCAGCCTGCAATCAGCCATCCAGGCCGACCTGCCGGATGAGATGCGCGGCCGTGTGATGTCAATCTGGATCGTTATCGCCACGGGTGCGTCCGCACTGGGCGCGTTTACCATCGGGATGGCCACCGAGACGCTGGGCTTGGCCATCAGCACATTACTTTTAACGGCTATATGCCTTGCATTACTTCTATGGGTCATCATTTCGGCAAAAAAAACGGGGGGATAAATCCCCCCAGTTTGATATTCAGGCTCTATTGTTAACCGCTCAAGTTTTTGCCTGCGGCCTGAACTCGTCGGGACGGCAGCCGAAGCTGCGCGCCCCTAACCTTTAACTACACCCGCTTGTTGCCCCGCAGGTGTTGCATTTCATACATGTGCCGTTGCGCACCAACGTGTAGTTGCCGCAATCGCCACAAGCGTCGCCCTCATAGCCCTGCATTTTGGCTTTCACGCGATCATCCATCTTCGTAATTGGTGCAGCCACTTTCGCGACTGCGGGTGCAACCGCTTCGGCTGCCCCTACGGCTTGCGCATCACTGCGAAAAATATTGGTCATCCCGCCCTGCAAAACCGTCAATTCCTGTGGCAAACGGTTGCGGTGATAACCGGGGGATACCACTTGGCGCAGCATCGCCACCGCATCGTCGGATGCAGGTGTGACATTGCTTTTGCCCTCTTCGACACCGCGACCCAGTTCATCAAATGTCTCGCCTGTCGGTTTGACATGGGCCAGATCGGAACGATCCAGATAGGACACGGCCAGTTCGCGGAAAATGTAATCCAGAACAGACGTAGCATTCTTGATACTGTCATTGCCCTGCACCATGCCGGCCGGATCAAAGCGGGTGAATGTAAACGCATCCACGAACTCTTCCAATGGCACACCGTATTGCAGCCCTACGGAGATCGCGATGGCGAAGTTGTTCATCATCGCGCGGAAACCGGCACCTTCTTTGTGCATGTCGATGAATATTTCACCGATGCTTCCGTCTTCATATTCGCCTGTGCGCAGATAAACCTTATGGCCACCAACAACCGCTTTTTGGGTGTAACCCTTACGACGTGCAGGTAGTTTTGAACGCCCCCGGCTGATTTCCTTGACGATGATTTTTTCCACAATCTTTTCTGCCAGAATTGTGGCGCGTTCCCCTGCGGGGGCTTCCATCAAGACTTCATCCAGATCCTCGTCATCATCCTCGATCAGTGCCGATGCCAATGGTTGCGACAGTTTGGAACCATCACGGTACAAAGCGTTGGCTTTCACACCCAGCGACCATGAAAGTTCATAAGCTGCCTGACAATCCTCGATCGTCGCGTCATTTGCCATGTTCACTGTTTTGGAAATTGCACCGGAAATAAACGACTGTGCGGCCGCCATCATCGTGATGTGGCTTTCAACCGACAGGTAACGTGTGCCGATACGTCCGCAAGCGTTGGCGCAATCAAACACGCTGTAATGCTTTTCTTTCAGGTGCGGCGCACCTTCCAAAGACATCGTACCGCAAACGTGGTTGTTGGCGGCTTCCACCTGTTTCTTGCTAAAGCCCAAGTGTGACAGCAGATCGAACCCAGGATCGTTCAGCTGCGCTTCGGGAATGCCCAAAGTGCCTTTGCAAAACTCTTCGCCCAGCGTCCATTGGTTGAACACAAAACGGATGTCAAACGCGGTTGGCAGGGCCACCTCAATCTTGTCCAGCTCATCTTGGCCAAACCCGTGGCCGATTAGAACCGTGTGATTGATCTCGGGCGCGTTGCCCATGGTGCCGTGACCGACCGCATAGGAAATAATCTCGGCGCCTACAGAAGATGAATAGCCCAGCATTTCCAAAGCCGCAGGTACGGATTGGTTGATGATCTTGAAATAACCGCCACCGGCTAGTTTCTTGAATTTCACCAGTGCGAAATCAGGCTCGATGCCTGTGGTATCGCAATCCATCACCAGCCCGATTGTACCCGTTGGCGCGATAACAGAGACCTGTGCGTTGCGGAACCCGTGTTTTTCACCAAGGCTTACCGCATCATCCCAGGCGGACTTGGACAAAGCGATTAGATCCTGGTCAGGGCAGCTTGTATGATCCAGCGGCACCGGTTTAATCTCCAGTCCTTCGTAGCCGTCTGTTTTGGCATAAGCCGCGCGGCGGTGATTACGCATCACCCGCAGCATATGGGCGGCGTTTTTCTTATAGCCCGCAAACGGCCCCAGTTCTTTGGCCATCAAAGCACTTGTGGCGTAAGACGTGCCTGTCATGATCGCGGTGATCGCACCGCAAAGCGCGCGGCCCTCATCACTGTCGTAAGAGTAGCCCATGTTCATCAGCAAACCGCCGATATTGGCAAAGCCCAGCCCCAACGTGCGGAATTCATATGACCGCTGTGCGATCTCTTTTGACGGGAACTGCGCCATCAGAACCGATACTTCCAATGTCATCGTCCACAAACGGGTCGCATGGATATAATCGTCTGATTGGAATTTCGAGTCCTTGTAGAACTTCAGCAGGTTCATTGATGCCAGGTTACACGCGGTATCATCCAGGAACATATATTCCGAACACGGGTTAGAGCCGCGAATGGCGCCATCTTCCGGGCATGTATGCCAAGCGTTGATCGTGTCGTGATATTGCACACCGGGATCGGCACAGGCCCAAGCCGCGTGCCCCACCTCTTCCCACAAATCGCGGGCTTTCACGGTTTTGGCAACTTCACCATCTGTACGGCGGATCAGTTCCCAGTCGCCATCGTCTTTGACGGCTTTCAAGAATGCATCTGTCACCCGCACAGAGTTATTGGAATTTTGACCCGCAACTGTCAGATAAGCATCTGAATCCCAGTCAGTGTCATAGGTCGGAAACTCGATACTACTATAGCCCTGTTTTGCATATTGCAGCACACGGTTCACATAGGTTTCGGGGATCATAACCTTTTTAGCCGAACGGATCGCCGTTTTCAGGCCTGCATTTTTCTTCGGGTCAAACGCATCTTCCTCGGTTCCGTCCCATGCGCGAATAGCTGCAAAAATCTCGTTCAGCTGTTGTTCGTGCAACTTGGAACCGGCAACCAGACTGGCGACTTTTTGCTCTTCTTTCACCTTCCAGGTGATAAATTCTTCAATATCGGGGTGATCCATGTCGCAGATCACCATCTTGGCCGCCCTGCGTGTTGTGCCACCTGATTTGATCGCACCCGCCGCACGGTCGCCGATTTTCAGGAATGACATCAAACCGGATGACTTGCCACCGCCGCCCAAGCCCTCAGTAGACCCGCGCAATGACGAAAAGTTGGTGCCGGTGCCAGAGCCGTATTTAAACAGGCGGGCTTCACGCACCCAAAGGTCCATAATGCCGCCCTCATTCACCAGATCGTCTTTCACCGACTGGATGAAACAGGCATGCGGCTGCGGATGTTCGTAAGAACTGCCAGACTCGACCAGTTTGCCGGATTGATAATCCACATAGTGATGCCCCTGCGCCGGCCCGTCGATGCCGTAAGCCCAGTAAAGGCCGGTGTTGAACCATTGTGGTGAATTCGGTGCAGCCATCTGGTTGGCCAGCATGAAACGCATCTCGTCGAAATAGGCTTTGGCGTCTGCTTCGGCATCAAACATGCCACCTTTCCAGCCCCAATAAGCCCAAGTGCCCGCCAAACGGTCGAAAACCTGCTTGGCCGAGGTTTCACCCGCATAGGTTTCGCCAGCACCAGCCTGCGCATCTTTGTCAGGAACAGAACGCCACAAAAATTCGGGCACATCTTTTTCCGCAACCCGTTTCACTGCCGCCGGAACACCCGCCTTGCGAAAGTACTTTTGCGCAATCACATCGGCCGCAACCTGTGACCAGCTTGTCGGCACTTCGACGTTTTCCAGGGAAAACACCACGGACCCGTCCGGGTTTCGAATTTCGGATGTTGTTTTATGGAATTCAATGCTTGCGTATGCATCTGTTTTTGCATCTGTGAAACGACGATTAATTTTCATTTTAGCCCCTGTTTAACCAAGAAATCTATAGCTTTACCTGCAATTCAGGGTGCCTGATTTCATATTCTTTTTAATGCCGCCCTGCCTCTGAACCACTATATGTAGTGGTTGTTCGAGCGGTCTGCACAAGTTGTACTATTTGACCACTACAGGTCAACGAAAATATTCACATTTTAGTCGCATTTATGTGTTGACCTGTAAAAATGAAAACGCAACCTGAACAAAGTTAGGCAAAGTTCGGGCGCAAATACGTCAGCCACCAGAAACCGGATTTGCCAGAAAACATAGGCAGTCAGGCATGTTATTGCGTATTCTTATTCTACCGGGGGCAACTGAACAGCCCCCATAAGCACCCCGAATCCCCGACGCAAAAATATATTAAAAAAAATGGCCAGGACCAAAAATAATCACCGCTGAAAAGTTAACGTATTTTGCGCAGCAAAGCCGCCGCGACATCTAAACAATTGGAAAACACTGATTTTTCAGAATTAGGGTAAAACAAGATCCAGCACCAACTGAATCTTAGAATCAATCTCTCATTTAAGAAAGTGGTCGGGACGGCTGGATTCGAACCAACGGCCCCCTGTACCCAAAACAGGTGCGCTACCAGACTGCGCCACGCCCCGACTGTGGCGGGGTTTAAATCGGTTAGCGGCAAATGAAAAGCCCAAAAGTGACATGTTCTTAATTTTTACACGGCCATGCGGCAGTTTTTATATTAAAGGCCGGATGTTGCAGTTGCGCCCCGGCTTGAATGCCCAGTGTTTCGGCCAAACCGCCATTGATTTCCAGCACTGCAAAAATATTATCACCGCCAAAAATTGACGTTTCATCCAGCGGCACCGCATTGCTGTGAACGTTTACCACCAACCCGGTCTGGTCCATAAAAATCATATCAAGCGGGATTAAAGTGTTTCGCATCCAGAAGCTAACGCTCTGGGCCTGCTCGTAGATAAACAACATACCGGAAAACCGCGCCATGTTTTCGCGAAACATCAAACCTTCTGCGCGTGTTTCATAGGTATCAACAACTTCAATATCAAATGCGGCAATGTTATTGCCCATTTTGATCTGCACGCGATCGGCGACACATTCGGCAAAGGCCATCGGGGCCCAGAAAGCCAAAGTCGCAACAATACAGGTGATACGTTTTATATCAGGTCTTCTGATCTGCGGCAAAATCCCATGGACGGATTTCAATCGCAAGCTTGCCGCGCGGGCCTGATGCTGTGCGAATGCTAACGGCTTCGCTTTGTTGCAGCTCGGATATTCCATAAGCCCGCAAAACCTCTGCATGTACGAAAATATCTTCTGTGCTTTCAAATACATTTAAAAACCCAAAGCCTTTTACTTTGTCAAACCACTTCACGCGTGCCGCAGTCAGTTCGGAATGTTCCGACAATGTCGACAGGTCAATCCCTGCTTCTTCCAAACCGCGCAATGCGTTTTCCGGAACACTGTCAGGTTGTTCCATGTGTACGATTTCCGACGCCTGCTGTCCCCGATCCGAGGCAACGACGACGATTTCAACCGCAGTTCCTTCGGCAACAGAGCTGCGTCCGAAGTTTCTTAAAACATTTGCATGCAATAGTATATCAGGGCCGCCTTCGTCATCCACGACGAAACCAAATCCTTTGGTGGTATCAAACCACTTAACTTTACCAGTCTTCTTCTGCATTTACACAACCACCCAAGCATATTGTATTTGTTGTCGGAAAAAAGACAACGGTATTAAGTATAAAGAAGCATTCAAATGTAATTTCTCATACAAATTTATCATTTTAGTGACATACTTCACACTTTTCAAAGTTATAAGGGATTTTCTGAAAGATCAACAACTATCAAGGGTTGAGTCTTACAATAGACCAGCACCTTACGTCAACGTCAAACGTCCAGCGAAACCTGTCATGCAGTCGAAATGCGCCGTCCGCCCAGAACTCAATCTCGACAGGTTTAATCCGAAATCCACCCCAAAACGCAGGGCGCGGCGGGTTCAGGCCCAGTTTTGCAGTATATTTCGCAACGCGCGCGACTAATTGTGGTTTACTTTCAAGGACTTGCGATTGCTTACTGGCATAGGCCCCGATACGGCTGCCCAATGCGCGGGATTTGTAATACGCATCCGCGCTTGGGCCATCTTCGCGTGTGACCAGACCGCGCACCCGGATTTGGCGGCGCAACGACTTCCAGTGCATCACAAATGCCGCCTTGCCTGCGACATTTAGTTCCTGCGCTTTGGCGCTGCCATAATTGGTATAGAACACAAAGGCATCAGTCTCGATCTCTTTCAACAGAACCATACGCGCGTTCGGCATGCCGTCAGCATCCACAGTTGAAAGCGCCATCGCATTGGGATCGTTCACTTCCGCTGTTTGCGCATCCGCCAACCAGCGGCGCGCAATTTCAAAAGGGTCATCCCCTGCAAATATTCCACTGCGTTCCGACATTGCGCAAACTCCTATCAATCGGCGGCAACTTAACTCTTCACCATTCCGCATCAAGCCCGATCATTACATATTACAGATATATCACAGAATATGTCACAGAAATTGCCCCTAGTCTTGAAACGCATGTGTCGTTACCATAAACCCTAAGAAAATATTAATAGATCGGATATTCTATGTCGCAAGGAATTATGGCAGGCAAACGTGGCTTAATCATGGGTGTTGCCAACAATAAATCTATCGCTTGGGGTATTGCACAAGCCTGCGCCGAGCATGGCGCGGAATTGGCATTCTCATACCAGGGGGAGGCACTGGGAAAGCGTGTTAAACCATTGGCCGAAAGCCTGAATAGCAATATAGTACTGGAGTGCGACGTAACTGACGACGATTCAATCGATGCACTTTTCGCCACGCTTAAAAAGGAATGGGGCCAGATAGATTTCGTCGTACATGCTATCGGATTTTCCGATAAAAACGAACTGCGTGGACGCTATGTTGATACAAGTGCCGCAAACTTCCGCATGACAATGGATATCTCGGTCTACTCGTTCACCGCCGTTGCACAACGCGCCGAAAAGATGATGCCAGCAGGCGGTTCTTTGCTGACACTGACCTATTACGGGGCG
>DAOUQS010000342.1 GCA_030625465.1 Amylibacter sp.
TCTGCGAAAACAAGGAAGCGCAGGGCGGATTGCATTTCATGGTTGTCGCCATATGTTTTGCACCCTTGCGGTTTATTTTCCTGCGCTACGGGGACTATATAGTACCTGCGGATTTTTTCCGCAGTTCCGGCCAGTGCAAAACCGCTGGATAAAAAGCTTAGTATCAATGTCGCTATTATAGTGCGTATCATTTTTCGGCGCCTCCAGTATCGTTTCCATAGATAACAGTATTTATGCGCAGTTGTGAAAAGAAAACCGCGTGTGCGTATGGAAGTGGTCTTATTGAAACAATTCGAACAACTGCGTGAGGGGCGATGCTTTGGGTGCAGGATTTGTGTATGCTTGTATTCAACGGAATAAGCGGAAAGACATATGTCTATAGTACAGACGATAAATGCCGCAATGCGGCGGCTTCCAGCGGGGCTATTATATATAGTATTACCAGTGCCCGGAATTTGGCTGTTTTACCAAGCGGTGAATAACCAGCTTGGGGCCGATCCCTTGAAGGCTCTGGAATTCCAGCTGGGGGTTTATGCGCTTCAGTTATTGATCGCATCGCTGCTGGTTACACCGCTGCGCAACATCACCGGTATCAACCTGGTTAAATACCGCCGCGCGATTGGCCTGACGGCGTTCTTCTATGTGTTGGCACATTTGATGACCTATCTGTGGCTGGATCAGCAATGGTGGTGGGGTGCTATATATAAAGACCTGACCAAGCGGCCCTATATCATTATCGGGATGCTGTCGTTTCTGGCGTTGATTCCACTGGCGGTGACGTCGAATAATGCGGCGATCAAACGTCTTGGTGCGGTTTCGTGGAAGAAACTACACCGTCTTGCCTATTTTACGACAATGGGCGGGGCGGTTCATTACGTTCTTTTGCGCAAAACATGGGAACAGGAACCCCTTACATACGTTTTCATCGTAGCGATTCTACTTGGGTACCGGTTTATGCGGGCGAATAAGACGAAGTTTAAGGTTTTTCGACAGGCCGGGGGGTGAAACCACCCTGCGACTCGGGGGAATCGCATGAACGAGTCGCAATGTTTCACATATTTTGACTGGTTTTGGGTGTAAGGTGCCGAAAAATGTAGCGAAGCCGTTAAAATCCATCTGTATTTTTCGTGCAAAAACAGTGGGTTTTGGGAAAAATAGTCATAAAAAGAAGAAAAATACATTTATATGCAAAAAAAGTGCTACTTTCGAAAAAAAGGACTTGCGGTGATAGTGCACTAACACTAAACACCCCCTTACCGGACGCGACGATGTCAACACACACTACGCTGACAACGACACGGACGGGAACATAGAGACAAACGAGCGGCGGGCGCGCCAAGGGAAACCAAAGGCGCTACCAAAGATTTTTGTCTCTGGCTCTTTGAAATTGATATATCTGAAGAGATATGTGGGCGGTTTGGTTTCGTTTCGACGGACGAACGTTTGCATATCACGTTTCTAGGCTTCGGCCGATGATGAAATGTCAGCTTCACGTTTGATGTGGTTCTTTGTTTACTTTGGTAAACCTAGACACAACAAACTTAAAAATGACGGTCATTGTGTTTCAGTAAGACATAGTGATCAGAATTCAATCTTCGCCTGAAGGTTGGATTTGATGTGCAGAGGTTCGAACGTCAAGGATAAGATGGCAACATCTTTTCAACTTGAGAGTTTGATCCTGGCTCAGAACGAACGCTGGCGGCAGGCCTAACACATGCAAGTCGAGCGCAGTTATTACCTTCGGGTAATAACCGAGCGGCGGACGGGTTAGTAACGCGTGGGAATATACCCAGTTCTAAGGAATAGCCTCTGGAAACGGAGAGTAATACCTTATACGCCCTTCGGGGGAAAGATTTATCGGAATTGGATTAGCCCGCGTTAGATTAGATAGTTGGTGGGGTAACGGCCTACCAAGTCTACGATCTATAGCTGGTTTGAGAGGATGATCAGCAACACTGGGACTGAGACACGGCCCAGACTCCTACGGGAGGCAGCAGTGGGGAATCTTAGACAATGGGCG
>DAOUQS010000058.1 GCA_030625465.1 Amylibacter sp.
CTGGGGGTCGGTAAAAACCACTTTGTGCTCTATGGAATATAGATCATAGGCGTTTTGCAAGGCATCAGGATTGCCGGTCAACCCGACAAAGTCAGGGTGGTGCTTTTGCAAATCTGTCCCGATGGTTTCAAGCGTATCGCGTTTCGGGTCGATGGTGATCATAACGGGTGTTACGTTCAACCCGCGACCTGCAAGGTCATCGACCACATCGCCCATCAGGGGCAGGGCGACAGTGCAGATTGACGCGCAGTTGGCATAGCCGAAAAACAACAGCTGCATATGCCCATCGGGGTTCGCTTCGGTGCGTTGATTGCCATTGTGATCGGTTAATTCAAATGATCCGCCAAGCTTTAGATCAAACGGTAAAGCGGGCACGGTTTTTTTGGTGGTTTGCAAATGCTGTTGCGCTTCGACGTTGTTCTGGTGAACCACCGTGCCGTGGGCCGATACCTGTGTCGCGACCAGACACAACAGCATCCCGAATAAAGACCGCTTCATTCAAACCATTCCTTGATGAAAGCTTCATCGGTTTCCAGCCCCAAGCCGGTGTAGCCGTCTTTTGCGATAGCGGCTTTGACGCGGGGGTCACGGCGAAACCACGCGCCTTTGCCTTTGGCGTCCGGATTGGCGGCGCGCCAGTCTTTTGTCCAGCGGTTGGCCTTTGTCCATTTCGTATCGCCGATAATGCGGATTTTTTGAAGCTGGTACAGGTTTCGCGCGAAAAGTTCAGGGTCTTCGATCAACAGGCCGTCGACCTCGACATCCTTACCGCAAAACGGTTGCAATTCATTGGCAGCCCCGGTGAACGCGGCCTGACTGTTTTTCAACGGCAACACCATGACGTTGTCGCTAAGGCGCAGCAATGCAAGCTGGCGTTTACCGCTACTGCAATTGTCCGGGCAACTGCCTGTCAGGGTGCAAAGTGGATCAACTACTTTGGCTTTGAAAAAGGCTTTCTTTTCTGGGTAAAGATTCCATGATTTTGCGGTAGAACCTGCGGAAAAATCCTGCGCCAGCATGGATGAGGCACTTGCCGTGGCAATACACAAGCCTATAAGAAACAGGTTTTTCATGGCTTCGGCGCGGGAATGGCAAAGCTCGGCACGGGGCCGTAATCTTCGTGGTTCAGGTTGGTAATGCCAAGGTCGGCGATAATTTTCGACACCACAAGATAGTTGATGCCGTCGCGTTTATACAGCATGCCATCCGCCGTGATGACATGGCTGGCAATCGTCATTTGCGTGTCACCGCCATTGCTGTGATCGTCATCTTCGATTTTCAGCACCATATAGACGGTGCCATCATCGGCCAGTAACCCCACCGGAATACCGCCTGCGGAACACCATAAGGCACAGGTGTGATGCGCTGCACCCACAACCGCATCCGGCCCGCCCATGACGCCTGAATAATAACACCAAGTGTCGATAGCCTCACCTGTAATTGTGATCCGTTCGCCGTTTTCACTGGCAAACAGAGGCCCCGCAAAAGCTGCCAAGGCTGCGGTGGCGCATGAAAGAATACTGGTTTTGAACATCGTAACCTCAACTGGTTTTGGGCTTATAATAAATTAAGACGTAAAACTTTGTGAAGTCACGGATTGTTTGCAGAACTCACGCAATGGTTTTTATTGTTACAGGATTGCCAGACCGCTTTGCCACAGGCGAAACGCTTATTTGGCAATGTCCGCATAGGCCGTGTCATGCAGGCTTTTTGGGGCTTTCTTTTGGATGCGCGCGACAGTGTATTTCACAATCGCCACGATCCAAATCCGTGCCGCCAGCATGGCGGGGGTCAGGATAAGCGTCAGAACTGTCGCAATGCCAAGACCGAAAACCACGGCTGTAGCCAGTTGTTTCCACCAAAGGGCGGTTGGTGCATCAATGCTGTAACCGCCATTGCCAAAGTCGATGGACAGGCCCATCATCATCGGGGTCAGCCCCGCCATTGTGGTTATGGTGGTCAATAGCACAGGGCGTATGCGGGCCTCGGCGGTTTGCACGATCGCATCCAGTTTCGGCATCTGGCGCGATTTTTCCTGATAGGTATCAATCAAGACAATATTGTTGTTCACCACAATTCCCGCAAGTGCGACAATCCCTGTTCCGGTCATAATCACCGAAAACGGCTGGCCCATAACCATCATCCCGATCAAGACGCCTGCGGTCGATAAAACCACGGCCAGCAGCACCAGAAACGAGTTGTAGAAACTGTTGAACTGGGTCAGCAATATGACAAACATCAAGCCCAGCGCGCCGGCAAAGGCGGATTGCAGGAAGGCAAGGCTTTCTTGCTGGTCTTCCTGCGCGCCTGCCCATTCCCATTCAATGCCCTTGGGCAATTCAACTTCGGTTTCCAGCCATGTGGTCAGTTTGGCGATCTCCGCGTTGGAGTTTACGCCCTCGGCCACGTCTGCCTTTATGTCGAAATAGCGAATGCCGTCGATCCGGTTGATCTGGCCCAGCTTCGGCACCGGTTTGCGGCTGATGAAATTGGATAGCGGGATCAAGCCCGAGGCGGTGCGCACCCGCAATGTATCAAGCGTTGACAACAGGCGGTCTTTTTCAGGTACGCGCACGCGAATGTCGATTTCTTCTTCGGAACTTTCCACCCGCATGGTGTCCAGCAGCAAGCCGCGCGTGACCAGTTGCACCATTGCCCCCACAGTGGCCACATCGGCGCCGTACCGGCCAGCCTCTTCCACATCGACGTCGATCTGCCAGTCAATGCCGGGCAGGGGGCGGGTGTCTTCGATGTCCGCCAAGCCGTCCCATGTGTCAAATTTCGTACGCATGATATCGGCGGCCTGCAACAGGTTTTCCCAGTTGTCGCCTTTGACCCGCAGGTTCAGCGGTTTGCCGGCAGCAGGGCCTTTTTCCTCGACCAGAATTTCGGCCTGAATGCCCGGAATGGTTTTAATGACACGGTTTATATTTTCGATGATAGCGTCCCCGGTGCCTGTTCCGCGGACTTTCCAGTCATCCAGTTCGAACTGGATTTGGCCGATGGTATCAATCGGGGCTTTTGCACCACCTGTGTTTTGGTTCAGGCCACCTTCACCGGCAAAAGAAAAGACTGATTCCACGCCTTTGACCACCAGAACTTTTTGTTCCACAAGGCGGACAAGTTCGTCTTTTTCATTCAGCGACAGGTTGCCGCGCGCACGGACATAGACGATGCCGTTTTCCGGCTCGGTATCAACAAAGAACTCGACGCCGTTATTGTTTGCGGAAAAAGTTATAAAGGTGATGACAACAAATGTAAAAGTGGCGAAAATTGCGACAAGCGATGAAAACGGGGACCGGACGATACCGAAGATGAATGTGCCGAACAAGGTGCGTTTTGCAGGATCGCGTTCCGCAATCTTCTTTGGTGCGAAAATAGATCCGCCAACTGCGGACAGGGCAACGGCTGCCAGCATGATCCCGATCGCAGCAATTTTTGTACCATTTAATGCCAGCATCACTGATCCGGCCAAAGCGGCGATGACCGCGAGTATAAGGGCCAAACGTAATACGATATGAAGATTGTCGCGTAAAAA
The DNA here is from genome assembly GCA_030625465.1 of Amylibacter sp. Classification (GTDB taxonomy): domain Bacteria; phylum Pseudomonadota; class Alphaproteobacteria; order Rhodobacterales; family Rhodobacteraceae; genus Amylibacter. Next base: position 3,539 of record DAOUQS010000058.1, read on the forward strand.
CCCAGAGATATCTTCCAGAACCCGTGTCAGGCGTCCCGCAACACCACCCACAACCGGCAGGTAAACAAGTGCTACCAGCAGGGATGCGGATAAAACGTAGATCAGTGTGATCGGCAAATTTCGCATAAACTCGCCCGGGATGCCCGGCCAGAACAGCATTGGCAAAAATGCGCAAAGCGTGGTGGCGGTGGACGAAATGATCGGCCAGAACATGCGTTTGGCAGCCGCCACATAGGAATGCATCGGCCCCATGCCCTGTTTGATGCGTTTATCGGCGTATTCGACCACCACAATGGCCCCGTCAACCAGCATCCCCACCGCAAGGATAAGGCCGAACATAACCATGTTTGAAATCGCCAGACCCGCCAGTGCCATAAAGGCGAAGGCCAGCAGAAAAGAGGTGGGGATCGCGAAACCCACCAACAGGGCGGAACGAATGCCCAAAGCCCCCAGCACCACGATCATCACAAGGATGATAGCGGTCAGAACCGATCCTTCCAGCTGGCTGACCATGCCAGCCACCTGTTGGGACTGATCAAGGGCGAAATCCACGCGGATGGCCTGCTTTAGTTCATCCGGCCATTCTTCCATTTCACGGGCGACTTTTTCGCGCACCAGCTTCGCGGTTTCGATATGGTTGGCGCCTTTACGCTTCACGATTTGCAAGGCAACCGTGGCCTCGCCGTTATAGCGCGCCGTGCCTAAGCGGTCTTCAAAGGTCAAACGGATTTCAGCCAGATCACCCAAGGTGATAACGCTGTCGCCATTTACCTTGACCGGTAGATTGTAAACGTCTTTGGCTTCGCTAAACGACGACGGGATTTTCACCGCGAATGCGCCGCGTTCGGTTTCCACCTCGCCTGCCGCGATCAATTGGTTGTTGTTGCGGACAACCGCCAGCAATTCACCCGCGGTCACGTTATAGGCTTCCAGTTTCAACGGGTCGATCAGCACTTCCAGCATTTCATCACGGTGGCCTGCAAGCCCCGCTTCCAGCACTGGTGACAGACCTTCCAGGTCGGTTTGCAATTCTTTGGCGACGCGCAGCAATGTGCGTTCCGGGATAGCACCGGACAATGAAACCACGATGATCGGGAATTGCGAGAAATTTACCTCGCTGATGTTATATTGTTCGGCACCGTCAGGGAAATCCGCCTCGGCCTGGCTGACTTTATCGCGCACCTCGGCAATGACCGCGTCCTTGTCCCAACCGAATTCAAACTCCAGCCCGACACCGGCGTAGTTTTCGGCGGCGGTAGCACTCATGGATTTCAGGCCTTCCAGCTCTTTCAGCTCGGTTTCCAGCGGTTTGACCAGTAATTTTTCCGAGTCTTCGGCAGAGATGCCGGGGAAGGGGACGGATATAAACAGGAACGGCACATCAATATCCGGCTCGCCCTCTTTGGGTAGGCCAAAATAGGCCATCGCACCTGCGGCCAGTGACATCACCACGAATGTGATGACCATACGTGCCCGTGCGGATGCCCAGTCAACGATACCGATCATGGTCTAGCTGCCTTCTTTGTAGGTTACGGCAACTGCACGCCCGTCGGTGACGTATTCCTGCCCGACGACGATGATGTCGACCTGCGCAGGCAGGCCCGAAACCCACATGCCCTTGGCACTGTCGCGGATCACCGCCACCGGTATGAATTTGGCTTTGCCGTCTTCAACCGCGCGAATGCCCATGATGCCGTCACCGTTCAGGGTCAGGGCGGATTGCGGTAACAAGTGGCCCTTTTCACCTGATAGGGCGATAAATATGTCGGCGGTCGAGCCGTCACGCAGGTTGTCGTCGCCGTTGGGCACCGTCACTTCAACGCGGAATGTTTTGGTAATGCTGTCGGCGCGGCGAGATACGAAAGTCACTTTGCCCCGCACTTCGCGACCGGATAATAGCCGTGCGTTGGCGTTGGCACCAACCGTGACCCCGGCGACCTGTTGTTCGGTGGCGTTGCCGACAAGCTTCATTGGATCAAGCTGTAGCACCGTGGCGCAAGCCGAGCCTTGTTGCATGAAAGAGCCGAATTCGGCGGTATCGGATTCCAACAGCCCTGAAAATGGCGCAGTGACTTTCAGGTTTTCCAGTTCACGTTCGGCGCGTTGAAGATTGGCCTGCGCACTTTCAAGGGCGGCTTCGCGGGTGAATGCAGCGGTTTGGGACAAAATGCCCTTATCGACAAGGCCTTGGGCACCTTTATTGATGGCTTTGGCTTCTTCAAAACGGGCCTTGGCCTCGGACAGTGCAGCGGATTTTGTGCCGACTTCAAGTTCGCATAGAAGTTGGCCCTCGGTCACCAAAGTCCCTTTGCGCAAGGGTTTCGAGATCACTTTCCCGAAGGTTTCCGCAAGCACTACAATCTGGCGAAAGGCTTCGGTTTGGCCACGCAGAACGATACCGCTTGTCACTGTCTGGGCCGTTGATTTCTGGACAAGAACCGATACCGGTGGAAAAGCCTTTTTCACAATAGCGGGTGTTGCCGTGTCATTTAGCGGGGCGGCGGTATTTCCGCCTTTCAGGACAAAATACGCAATGCCGGCGCAAACCAATAGGGCCATAAGAATAGGAATGGGACGCATTGATTGCTCCTTCAGGTAGATCCAGAATAGCGCGGACCTGTGAATATAATTCCATATAAGCTACGCTTCTTGAAATTATGCTGCAAGCTATGATTGTGTGGTGTTTCTTATAACAGAATAAGCGGAATTCGCGTAATAGGCTGCGATTTCCGTCCTTGACTATAAACCACAGATCGCTTTGTTATGATTATATTATTATAAACTGGTGTCGCCCAAAGGGGAACTTCCATGTCTACAACCAGCACAATATCCAAAAAACCTGGCATTTCCGATCCGGAACAAGCCTCTGAAAATTATGCCAAAAAGAAGAAAATGACGGTGCCTGCGTTTCGCGCCCGCAAAGGTGGTGCGCCATTGGTGTGCCTGACCGCCTATACGGCACATGTGGCCCGTTTGGTGGATGAACATGCGGATATGATTTTGGTCGGCGATAGTCTGGGCATGGTGATCCACGGCATGCCCAATACGCTGGGTGTTACGATGGAACACATGATCATGCATGGCCAAGCGGTAATGCGCGGGGCCGAAAAGGCGCTTGTGGTGGTCGATATGCCTTTCGGCAGCTTTGAAGAAAGCCCCGAGGTGGCATTCCGTAATGCATCGCGGATGATAAAGGAAACCAACTGTACGGCTATCAAACTGGAAGGTGGCCGTGAAATGGCCAAAACGATTACTTACCTTTCAACGCGCGGCATTCCTGTGGTGGCCCATATCGGGCTGATGCCGCAACAGATGAATACCGCAGGCGGGTTCAAGGCGGTGCGCGCGAAAGACCAGTTTGAAGCGGTTATCGCCGACGCTAAAGCCGTGGAAGCGGCGGGGGCTTTTGCTGTTGTGGTCGAAGGGGTCGCCGTGCGCCTTGCCAATGAGGTGACCAAAGCTGTCGATATTCCGACCATCGGAATTGGTGCCTCGGTTGAATGTGACGGGCAAATTCTGGTGTTTGAAGACATGATCGGCCTGTTTCCAAGGGTGCCGACATTTGTCAAACGCTATGGCAATATGGAAGATATGATGCGTGACGGGATCGCGCGTTATGCCAATGAAGTGCGTGACCGGTCGTTTCCGGCGGATGAACACACATATAAGGCTAAAGAAAGCGGTTAAAGTATCTTGGCAACCACCCTGATTTGCTTGTAATGTCCGCCAAAATATCAAGAGGCTACCCATGAGCGATACCGACAGTTTTATCGAAGAAGTCACCGAAGAAGTCCGCAAAGACCAACTTTATGGTTATTTCAAGAAATATGGATGGATGGCAGGTGCGCTTGTTGTTCTGATTGTGGGCGGTGCCATATACTCGGAATGGTCAAGCAGCAGTGCCAAAGCGGATGCGCAGGGGCGTGGCGATGCGATTGCATCGGCGTTAAGCCTGCCAAATGTGGCCGAACAGGTCGCGGCGTTGGAAGCGATCAACACCGCGCCGGGCGATGCCGCGGCAATGCTGGGGTTCCAAAAAGCGGCGATTCTTGCTGAGGATGATCGCAAAGCGGCGGCCTTGACGGCGCTGGACGCGATTGCAAACGACGATGCCGCAAAGCCGGTTTACCGCGATATGGCGCGTTTCAAAGCGTTGGTTTTGCGCGGCACTGATATGGACCAGACTGAGCGTATGGCCGGATTGCAAAGCCTTGCAACACCGGGAAGCGCGTTTCGCCCGCTGGCACTTGAACAAACCGCAGTGGCTATGCTGGACGCTAACGACAAAGATGGTGCCATTGCACAGTTGACGCAGCTTTTGAACGAGCCTGAAATCTCTGCCGCATTGCGCCAACGCGCGGTTCAGTTGCTGATTTCCATGGGCGGTGAAATACCCGCGCTATCACAGTTGCTTTCTGGCAATGAAACTGCACAATAGGCAAAAATAACCGGGCAAGAAGAGAGTTCTTAAATATGGCGATTACAGGTGTTCACCAAAAAACGCTGGCTTTGATGCTTGCAGCCGGTCTGGCGCTTGGCGCATGTGCCAAAAAAGAAGAATTATTATCGGGTGAACGCTTCGGTATCCGCCCTGTCGACGGGCAAGAACAAGCCGCACAGGCCGCGACCCCGACAGTAACGAAAGTATCAGTTCCCGCCGCCCAAAACCATTCGCAATGGACACATAAGAACGGTGATGCTGCCCATAACATTTCACACCCTGCGTTAAGATCGTCCCTGACACGGGTCTGGTCGCAAAATATGGGTGCCGGAAATAGTAAAAAAGACCGTCTGACCGCTGACCCTGTTGTTGCGGGGGGCCGTGTTTATACGCTGGATGCAAAATCCAGCCTTAGGGCTTTCAGCACCGGCGGCGCACCGCTTTGGTCAACAGGACTAGAGCCTGCATGGGAAAAAAACGGCGACGCTTATGGCGGCGGTCTGGCTTTTGGCAACGGTGTTTTGATTGCAACCACCGGCTACGGTGAGGTTATTGCGGTTGATCCTGCCACCGGCGGCATCAAATGGCGCCACCGGACCCATGCGTCTATAACAGCAGCCCCTTTGGTTATTGATGGCGTTGCCATTGCGGTAACACTGGACAATCGGGCATTTGCCCTGGATCTGGCCAATGGCCGCATTCGCTGGCAAGTTCAAAGTGGCGGCTCGTCCACGGGGCTTTCAGGTGCGGGCGCACCTGCCGCTGTTGGTAATTTTGCAGCCATTCCGTTCGCTTCAGGCGAAATGGTTGGTGTAAATATTAAAACCGGTGCCCGGGTCTGGAGTGCGGCGGTTTCAGGCGGCGGCAAAGGTCTGGCGCGCAGTTTTGTAGGCTCTATCTCGGGTGATCCGGTTATTGCCGGAAATACAGTTTATGCGGCGAACCAGTCCGGTCGTCTGGTTTCGATCAACCGTGAAACCGGTAAACGCAACTGGACTGTGAATGACGGCGCATACGGCCCTGTGTGGGTCACGGGTCGGTCGATCTTTTTGGTTACGGACGCATTCAAGCTGAAACGGCTAGAGGCCTCTACCGGTGCCGAGGTCTGGTCTGTGACCCTGCCGGGCTATTTGAAAGAGGGCAAGAAACAGCGCGAAGCCCATGTGCAATACGGCCCTATTCTAGCCGGTAACCGCTTGATTGTTGCAGGCAGTGACGGTGAGATTCGCAGCTTTGACCCAAGCACGGGCGCGCCCCTTGGTGCGGTTAAAATAGCGGGTGGTGCGGCGTCACAACCGGCTATTGTGAACGGTGTGATGTATATTCTATCCGGTAATGGTCAAATCCAAGCTTTCAAATAGGTCAATAGCCCTGTAAGGGGTGGCTTTCAGAGATGAAAGACTGGACCCATGAGCTTTACACTCGCTATTGTAGGACGCCCGAACGTGGGCAAATCAACACTGTTCAACCGTTTG
>DAOUQS010000182.1 GCA_030625465.1 Amylibacter sp.
CCCATGGTCAGAACCCGCCCATCCTTCAGGCGTCGATCAAACGTAATTCCTGAATTGCACAACGGGCAAAAAGTCACCGCAATCGGCACCCCGTCAATGACATCGTTCACAATTTCATGCCACATCAAGTAGCGGATAGGATAGGCGCGCGGCACTTGCCCTGCCAGTTCAACCGTCATAACCGGTTCGCGATCATCCAGCTTTTCTTCATCACCCACGGCAATGAAATGTGGATTAAGCACAGATGGAATGCCATCTTTCCCCGGCCCGCCGCTCATTATATCATTGAAATCAACTGATTTATTTGAAAAGTCCGTATTCGGCCACTCAAAGTCCCAACTGTTAAACTGGGCAAACCCCGTGTTCGCAATAAACAGGCTTAGGAAAACTATTGGTAAAAAGCGCATCGTTGGCTCCTGTGTTGATGACAGGTTGCCATGATATTGTTTGCGAAAATACCCATGCTCACGATCTGTTTACAATAAAAAAGGCGACCCGATACAGGCCGCCTTGATAATACCGCTGTAATGTCAGACCTATTCGTCGGCCTTGATCCAGACGCGTTTCATATAATCGGGTGACTGCATAACCGAGCCGCCAACAGACTTGCTGCCCTTTTTGATCTTATCAACAATTTTCTGGCCTGCGGATACACGACCAAAAACAGTGTAGTTATTATTCAAAGAAGAATATTCCTTGAACATAATGAAAAACTGCGAATTGGCCGAGTTCGGGTTTTGTGACCGTGCCATGCCGACCACACCTTTTGTGAAAGGAATGTCGGAAAACTCTGCCGGAAGATCGGGATATTTTGATCCACCGGTTCCTGCGATCTGTGCGCTATAACCCTCTAACTTGCCATTTTGCACATCACCGGTTTGTGCCATGAAGCCCGCAATCACACGGTGGAACACCACATTATCGTAGGTGCCTTCACGTGCCAGCTTTTTGATGCGCTCCACATGTTTCGGGGCCACATCAGGTAGCAATTCGATCTCGATAATGCCGGGGTTATGTCCGGCTACCTCGATCATCAAAGTGTCCTCTGCACTTGCCGCCCATAACGGGCTGGAAAATGTCAGGACTACAGCAAGTGTTGCGAAAAAACGCATCACAGATCAGCCGCTACTTTAACAGAGATCATTGTATCAGGATCCATCGGTGGCTCGCCTTTTTTGATCTTGTCCACATGTTCCATACCCTCAATCACACGGCCATAAACTGTGTATTGATTGTTCAGGAAATGATTATCACTGAAGTTGATAAAAAACTGCGAATTGGCACTGTCAGGTGATGCTGAACGCGCCGCACCAATGGTGCCGCGATCATGTGGCAGCTTTGAAAATTCCGCAGGCAAATCGCCCATATCGGAACCACCTGTACCCGCACGCGCCAGATTAAAGCCTTCGCCCGTGTTGCCGTTTGCAACGTCACCAGTTTGCGCCATAAATCCGTCGATTACACGGTGAAACACCACGTTGTCGTATTTACCGGCACGCGCCAATTCTTTCATACGCGCGGTATGTTTCGGGGCGACATCGGCCAGCAGCTCGATGGTTACCGGCCCGTGTTTCAGTTCTATAACAATCGTGTTTTCAGGATCTTTGATATCAACCATTTTGGTCTCCGTTGATTAAATTTGGGCGTACCTTATTGCACTCATTGCATAAGGAAAAGCCCCATGTTTCAGGATTTCTTGAATTTCGCTTTCAAAGCGTCTTCGACATCAGAGGTCACGAATTTCGACACATTGCCGTCAAGACGCGCAATTTCTTTAACCAACCCCGATGCAATGGCCTGGTGTTTAGCCTCGGCCATTAAAAACACCGTCTCGATTTCCGGGTTCATCGCGCGGTTCATACCGACAAGCGCATATTCATATTCAAAGTCGGAAACCGCACGCAGCCCACGGATAATAATCCTGGCGCCGATTTCATCCGCTTTCGATATCAACAGATTTTCGAACGGTTCAACCAGAACTTCGGTGTTGCCGGTATTCATCCGCCCCAGACTTTGCTCGATCATCTCAACCCGCTCTTCCAGCGAAAACAGCGGGCCTTTATCGCGGTTGATCGCGACGCCAATGACCAGACGGTCAACCAGCACGCAGGCGCGTTGAATAATATCGATATGTCCAATGGTAATCGGGTCAAAGGTTCCGGGGTATAATCCTATGCGCAAGCCAGCCTCCATCGCTTTGCTATTAACGCAGTCGAACAATAACGCGCGCCGCAGGTCAAGTGGCTTCTTTGCGTTTCACCACATCGCGCATGCCCAAAGCCAACCGGTCGGCAAAACGGTTCAGCCGCCCGACACGGCGATCCCCCTCGTGGCGTACCAGATAAAAGCTGCGTTTCAACGCCAGCTGGTCTTTAAACAAAAACGCAAGGTCAGGGAAATTCGGCATCGCAAAATCATGCACAACCCCCAGCCCCGCCCCCTGGTTGATCATATTGATCTGGACAGAGACCGAGTTGGACGCCAGCCCGACCGTAGGCTTCAGTCCGATATCCGACAGGTAATCCAGTTCTTTGTCAAAAATCAGGTCGGGAATATAGCCGATAATCGGATGGTCTTTAACTTGCTCTAAATGCTTCAAATCAGGATGCGCACGGATATAATCCTTTCTGGCGGCCAGATGCAGTTGATAATCCGTCACCTTTTGCACCAATAACCGCCCGGCGGTGGGCGGCGACACCGTGATCGCCATATCCGCCTCACGCTTTGACAGGTTCAACACCCGTGGTACCGCCAGTATCTGGATTTCCAGATCAGGGTTTTCCGCTGAAATTTCGGCACACACCTCTGGCAACAGAAAATTGGCTGACCCGTCAGGCGCACCAATACGCACCGTACCACTTAACTGGTCGGTAGGCCCCTGCACAATTTCCTGTGCGGAAAGTGAGGCCAGTTCCATCTCGCTTGCGTGCGCCATCAACCGTTGCCCGCTTTCGGTCAAATCGTAGCCTTGCGGTGTTTTCACAAACAATCGTGCGCCCATACGCTCTTCCAGCCGCGTGATCCTGCGGCCCAGCGTTGAAGGGTCCATTTTCAACAGCTTACCCGCCGCCGTCAGGCTGTTACTGCGCCCGACTTGTAAAAAAACCCGTATATCATCCCAGTTCATCGCTATGTGTCCTGCATTTATGCAAAATGAATGTGCCATATTTGCTGTTTAAAAGGTGAAAATGCAAGACTATACTACGCCCAAACCAATTAAACTGGGAGATGACCATGAAAGAGCTAACACATTACATCAACGGCGCGCACGTCAAAGGCACATCAGGGCGTTTCGCCGATGTCTACAACCCTGCCACGGGTGAATTGCAAGCCAAAACACCGCTGGCAAGCATTGCCGAAATGGACAACGCTATTGCGATCGCGTCGGCCGCACAGCCTGCATGGGCTGCTGTTAACCCGCAACGCCGTGCCCGCGTGATGATGAAATTCGTAGATCTTTTGAACCGCGACATGGATAAACTGGCCGAGGCCCTGTCCAGCGAGCATGGCAAAACCCTGCCGGACGCCGCAGGCGACGTGCAACGCGGACTTGAAGTGGTCGAATACTGCATCGGTGCCCCGCAATTGCTGAAAGGCGATTACACAGACAGCGCCGGCCCCGGCATTGACATGTATTCCATGCGCCAGGCTTTGGGCGTATCCGCAGGCATCACGCCCTTCAACTTCCCGGCAATGATCCCGATGTGGATGTTCGCACCCGCCATCGTGTGCGGCAATGCTTTCATCCTGAAACCATCTGAACGCAACCCCACTGTGCCCGTGATGCTGGCCGAATTGCTGGAAGAAGCCGGCCTGCCAAAAGGTATTATCCAGGTTGTGAACGGCGACAAAGAAGCTGTGGATGCCATTATCGACAATGAAACAGTTCAGTCCATCGGCTTTGTTGGTTCCACACCCATCGCCGAATACATCTACGGTCGCGGTTGTTCCAACGGCAAACGCGTACAGTGTTTCGGTGGCGCCAAAAACCACATGATCATCATGCCCGACGCGGACATGGATCAGGTTGCAGACGCACTACTTGGTGCAGGTTACGGTGCCGCAGGCGAACGCTGCATGGCAATCTCTGTCGCCTTGCCGGTTGGTCAAGACACCGCAGATCGCCTGATCGCCAAACTGGCCCCACGCGTGGAAGCGCTGAAAGTCGGCCCATACACATCCGGTAAGGATGTTGATTTCGGCCCGGTAATCACTGCCGCTGCAAAACAAAACATCCTTGGCTTGGTACAGTCAGGCATTGATCAAGGTGCCAAACTTGTGGTCGACGGTCGCGATTTCAGCCTGCAAGGCTACGAAGACGGCTTCTTTGTCGGCGCACACCTGTT
>DAOUQS010000253.1 GCA_030625465.1 Amylibacter sp.
CCCATGGTATGGGCGCAATCCTCGATCACCAAAACACCGGCAGCATCGCAAATCGCCATCACGGCGTCCATATCCACGATATGGCCCCGCATATGGCTAAGCATCAGGTAATGCGCACCGCTGGATGCTATTTTGGCTTGCAGATCATCCAGATCCAGCACCAGATTTTCCGTGACCTCGACAAACACCGGCACGCTGCCCGCGTTTGCAATCGCGCCCGGAACCGGGGCAAGTGTAAACGCGTTGGTCAGCACTTTATCGCCCTGCCCAACGCCCGCTGCACGCAAAGCCGTTGCCAGTGCGTATCCGCCGGATGCCACGGCCAGACAAAATCCGGCACCGGTATATGCGGCGAACTCCAGTTCCAGTGATACAACTTCCGAGACCTCACCCTTGGCCACGTTATAGCGATGCAAGCGTCCGTGTTGCATCACGCGGATTGCGGCCTCTATCCCCGCTTGCGGGACAGATTCCTGTTGGGTGAAGTTTCCTGTAAAACGACGTGTCAAATTCTTAATCCCATAGGCTTGTCTAATTCTTGATCATCACATCCAGCATATCGGGCAACTGATCGTAGTGGTCCAGCAGACCTTCCGGTTCCAGATCGGCAACATGCGGGCCGTCGGGGCCAAAAGTCACCAAGACGCACGGCACCCATGCATTTTTCGCCGCATTCCGGTCGGTTATAGTATCACCGATCAAGGCAGATTTTGACGGATTTCCGCCCAGCTCATTGATCGTCCCCAGTAAATGTCCGGCATCGGGTTTGCACACGGGCAGTGTATCCACCCCCAGAAGGGCTGCGAAATGATGCCGGATACCCAAGCGCTTTGTCAGAACCTCGGCCAGCCCTTCAGGTTTGTTTGTGCATATCCCCAGAATGTAGCCGCGCTTTTTCAGCTCGGTCAGGCAATCTTCAACCCCGTCATAAAGAAAGGAATGCCGGTCAATATTATCGCCGTAGAACCCCACCAGATATTCGAAATGCTCTTGCATCTTTGCATCTGTCGGGGTCTGCCCCAGTCGCGAAAACCCCAAGCGAAGCATGGCGCGTGCGCCCTGAAATGCGGTACTTGTATCACGCACAGGATCAAGCTGCGGCAACTCACCTATTCCTTCAAAACAGGCATTTGCCGCTGCAATCAGATCACCGCTGGTGTCTGCCAAGGTGCCGTCCAGATCAAAAACAACTGATTTCATATCATTCCCCGTTAATATCATGCAAGTTTGACACAAGCCGTAACGAAGTGAAAGACTTCTTGAGGTGGCGACCCCTTTTGTTGTGTCGCAATCTTGCATAAGAAGGCAGAAGTTAACATAAAATCCGAGGCATACATGAGTATTGCAGTCATCATCCTAGCCGCCGGCATGGGCAGCCGCATGAAATCAGACACCCCGAAGGTTCTGCATGAAATCGCAGGCGCCCCGATGCTGGTGCATGCCATGCGCGCCGCTTCCGGCATTGCGGCGGAAAAAACAGTTATAATCACCGGACACGGCGCCGATAAGGTCACCGCAACCGCACGTGACTATAATGAAGACGTGATAACCGCCAATCAAGATGAACAAAAAGGTACGGGGCATGCCGTGCAACAGGCGGCACCCGCCTTGCAGGATTTTGATGGCGATGTGATCGTCCTTTATGGTGACACGCCCTTTATACAGCCTGAAACATTGCAAACCATGCTGGACAAGAAAGCCAAAGGCCACGGTGTGGTTGTTCTGGGTTTCCACGCGGCAAACCCCGCCCGCTATGGCCGCCTGATAACAAACGGCGACCAGCTGGACGCGATTGTTGAATATAAAGATGCGACAGAAGCCCAGCGCGAGATTGATTTTTGCAACTCGGGCGTGATTTGCGCCGATGCCAAGCTGTTGTTCAGCCTGCTTGATGACGTGAAAAACGATAATGCCAGCGAAGAATATTACCTGACAGATGTGGTTGATCTAGCCCGCACAAGGGGGCTGACCTGTGCCGCTATTGCGTGCGACGAGGCCGAAACCATGGGGGTGAATTCCCGTGTTGATCTTGCAGTCGCCGAAGTGGCGTTTCAAACCAAAGCGCGGCGTGATGCGATGGAAAACGGCATTACACTGGTTGCCGCTGAAACCGTATGGTTTGCTTATGATACGCTTATTGGTCGCGATGTGATTATCGAGCCAAATGTGGTTTTCGGCCCCGATGTGACGATTGAAAACAATGCCACGATCCGGGCATTTTCGCATCTTGAAGGCTGCCATGTTTCAAAAGACGCTGTTGTCGGCCCCTATGCGCGGCTGCGCCCGGGTGCGGAACTGGCAAACGGTGCGAAAGTCGGCAATTTCGTCGAGATCAAAGCGGCACAAATAGGTGAAGGTGCCAAGGTTAGCCATTTGTCCTATATCGGGGATGCCGATGTGGGATCAGAAGCAAATATCGGTGCAGGAACAATCACTTGCAATTATGACGGGGTGTTCAAACACCGGACCCAGATTGGCCAACGCGCCTTTATCGGGTCAAACACCATGCTGATTGCGCCTGTGCGTGTCGGCGATGATGCCATGACCGGCTCGGGTAGTGTCATAACAAGGGATGTCCCTGATGAAGCATTGGCTTTGGCCCGTGCCAAACAGGAAAACAAACTGGGGCTGGCATTGCGGATGATGAATAAACTCCGGGCGGCAAAGGCCGCTTTGCAGAAGGATTGAGATATGTGTGGAATTGTAGGCATATTGGGTAAACACGAAGCGGCACCGATCCTGGTCGATGCCCTGAAACGGCTGGAATATCGCGGCTACGACAGCGCGGGCATTGCGACGGTTGACGCCGGCAAACTGGGACGCCGCCGTGCGGTGGGCAAGCTGGTCAACCTGTCCGATTTACTGATGCACGAGCCTATTACGGGCAAATCCGGTATCGGACACACCCGCTGGGCGACACACGGCGCCCCGAATGTGATCAATTCCCACCCGCACCGCGCCAAAGATGTAGCGGTCGTCCACAACGGGATTATCGAAAATTACAAAGAGCTGCGTGATGAACTGACCGCTTCGGGCAGTGTG
>DAOUQS010000297.1 GCA_030625465.1 Amylibacter sp.
TAACTTATCCAACCTTCCCGCCTTGATACCGGTTTTTCCACTAACGGGCGCGCTGGTTTTACCCCGCGCCCGCTTGCCGCTAAATATTTTTGAACCGCGCTATCTGCAAATGATTGATGATGCGCTGAAAACCGAACACCGTCTTATCGGCATGATCCAGACCCGTGACGCACCCACCGATATCGCCGACCCGCCAATGCACCAGGTCGGTTGCGCAGGGCGTATTACATCATTTACCGAAACCGATGACGGCCGCTATCTGATCTCGATCAAAGGTATCTGCCGCTACCGGATACTTGACCGCGAAACCGGTTTTGCACCCTACATCAAAGCCACGGTTAGCTGGGATGATTATGAACGCGATCTGGGGGATGAAGAACTGGATGACAGCTTCAACCGGCCGGAATTTCTGAAGCTTCTTGAAGCCTACTTCACAGCCAACGAACTTCAAACCGACTGGAATAACCTGAAAGACGCATCGACCGAAATGCTGATAAACTCACTGTCGATGATGTGTCCGTTTGACCCCGAAGAACGCCAGGCATTACTGGAAACAACCGACCTGAAAACACGGCGCGAGACGGTTGCAACATTGATGGAATTTGCCCTAAGATCATCAGGTGAAAACGAAGGTAAAGTTCAATGAGCACAGAAACCAGACCTGACGGAAAAATGCTGGAAGCATTGTTATGCCCGCTCACATCTGGGCCGCTTGTGTATAACGCAAAAACAAATGAGCTGGTCTCGAAGGCGGCAAAGCTTGCCTATCCCATTCGCAACGGCATACCGATTATGCTGGTCGATGAAGCCCGTAAACTTTGAAATAACCACGCCACCAGACGATGACCTGCATCATTAGAATATGTATGGATCGTCCTGTCTGTATTTTCAACAAATACATCAGTTAAATAAATAATTATGATTAGTTTAATGCATGTTATACACTTATCTTAAAGTGATACATTAACTTTGATAAAACATTATTGTTGTTGGAAATGTCTAGCCCATCTACATGCCCGGACCGAACCCGCGCCTGCAATCTAAATCGCTTTGCCTTGCAGCATTTTCGGTAGATCACCCGTAAGACCCGCAGCTTGGCGCATCAGACCACGGCGGACAAACGGTGTGGAATTTACCAAACCCAGCCCGAAATCACGCACAGTACGTAAAACCTGGTTGTCATTTGAAAACAGTTTATTGATCGTGTCCGTTGATGCAACGGATGAACTTGTATCAAACCGCCGCCACTGCTGGTAGCGCGCCAAAACATCCAGCGCCCCGATATCTTCACCACGCCGTATTGCCTTTGCCAACACCTCTGTCAGTGCCGCAATATCGCGCAGGCCCAGGTTCAATCCTTGCCCCGCCAAAGGATGCACGCCATGTGCCGCATCCCCGACCAAAGCCAGCCGGGGGTCAATAAACCGGTCGGCCAACGTCAGGTTCAACGGGTACGCAAAACGCCCGCCCTTCAAAGAAATTTCACCCAGAAAATCGCCAAAACACGGGCGTAGGCAGGCCATGTAATCCGCGTCATTCATTGCCGATATTTCGGCCCCCCGTTCAGTCGTTTCAGTCCAGACAATCGATGAGGTATTATCGTTTAGCGGCAATATCGCCAAAGGCCCCGCAGGCATGAAAAACTGGTGCGCGGTATTGTTGTGCGGCAATTCATGCGCAATGGCGCAAACAAGACTGGTCTGATTGTAGTCCCATCCGGTGCGCTTGATCCCCGCCCGAACAGCGACCTGGCTTTTGCGCCCGTCACAACCGATCAGCAATTTCGCCGACAGGGTTTTTCCATTGGCCAATTCCACCGAAACACCGCCCCCGTCAATCCGCTGATCAACAACTGTGGTTTGGTCCAAATGCCGGATCGCGGCGGTCTTGCCGATCGCCCGCAACAGGGCCGGACGTAAAAACCGGTCTTCCAGCATATAACCCATCGGGCCTTCTTCGATCTCGGTATGATCGAAGTGGATAAAGAAAGGTGCCGCGCCCTCGCCTGCGCGCCCGTCACTGACCTTGATGTCATGCATCGGGCAGCTATTGCCTGCAACATCCGCCCAGATGCCCAGAACATTCAGCATATTTTTTGAAGTTAAAGCCAGCGCATAACCGCGGCCGTCAAACTCGGGTGCCGCCAAAATCTCTTTTGGTTGCGCATCAATCAGGATCACGTCCTGGCCGATCTGTGCCAGCGCCAGCGCAGCCGTGCAGCCGTTCAGGCCACCACCGACAATAATAATATCCGCATCATAATTCATGCCTGTAAATATGACCCGAAAACGTGGATTGTCCAGTCGACAATACGCCGCTAGTCTGCGGCAAAAGGGAGTCTTAACATGTCGGATGATCTGCTGAAAAAAACCGCCTCTGATCTGGGACGCATGATTAATGCAGGGGATATCAGCCCACTGGAATTAACCCAGACCCATCTTGCCGCAATCGAA
>DAOUQS010000061.1 GCA_030625465.1 Amylibacter sp.
GGACGCTATGTTGATACAAGTGCCGCAAACTTCCGCATGACAATGGATATCTCGGTCTACTCGTTCACCGCCGTTGCACAACGCGCCGAAAAGATGATGCCAGCAGGCGGTTCTTTGCTGACACTGACCTATTACGGGGCGGAAATGGTGATGCCTCACTACAATGTGATGGGGATTGCCAAAGCCGGTCTTGAAGCATCCGTGAAATATATGGCGATGGATCTGGGGCCCAAAGGCATTCGCGTAAACGCCCTGTCTGCAGGCCCGATCAAAACACTTGCTGCATCGGGCATCGGTGATTTCCGCTATATTCTGAAATGGAACGAGCTGAACTCGCCCCTGCGCCGCAATGTTACAACCGGTGATGTCGGCAAATCAGCCCTTTACCTACTGTCAGATCTGGCATCCGGCGTCACAGGCGAAAACCTGCACGTTGATGCAGGCTACCACGTGGTCGGTATGAAAGCCGAAGACGCACCTGACATTGATGTTGTAACGGGGCGCAAATAATGACCGAGCGTTTACCCCATGAAAAAGGTTTCCACATCAGCTGGGATCAAATTCACCGCGACAGCCGCGCTTTAGCGTGGCGGCTGGACGGCAAAGGCCCCGATGACGGCAACTGGAAAGCCATTGTTGCAATTACACGCGGCGGCATGGCCCCCGCCATGATCATTGCCCGCGAACTGGATGTGCGCACAGTAGACACCATCAGCGTGAAATCATACAGCCATCAGGATCAAGCCGAGGCCGTGGTGCTGAAAGCCCCAGACGCCGACATCATCGGTGATGGCACCGGCATCTTGATTATCGACGATCTGGTAGATACCGGCAAAACCCTGAAAGTGGTGCGCGATCTATACCCCAACGCCCATTTCGCCACCGTCTACGCCAAACCCGAAGGCCGCCCAATGGTTGAAACCTTCATCACCGAGGTCAGTCAGGACACATGGATTTTCTTTCCGTGGGATATGGCCCTGCAATATGTTGAACCCTATCGCGGCGTATGACCCGCAAAAACGCAAAATACGCCCCTGAAACCATCGCCGCCCACGCGGCTGGCTATATTGATGAAGCCACGGGGGCGGTTATTGCCCCCATTCATCTGGCATCAACCTATGCCCGCGATGCAAATTACGCATTGCGCGACGACAACACCTATGGCCGCTATGGCACGCCGACCTGCCATCAGGCGGAAACGGTTCTGGCCGAATTGGAAGCGGCCCAAGAAGCCCTGTTATTCAATTCAGGCCTATCCGCCCCCTTGGCCGTGCTGGAAACCCTGCCCTTGGGCGCGCATGTCATTGCCCCTGAAACCATGTACTACGCGGCCCTTTTGTGGATGCAACGCCAAGACGCCAAAGGCATCTTGAAACTCAGCACCTATCGCCCTGCCGATCTGGATAGCCTGAACGCTGTAATCACGCCCCAAACCGCCCTTGTCTGGGTCGAAACCCCCACCAACCCCACATGGGCCATAACCGATATTGCCGCTGTTGCAGACATCACAAAAGCCAACAATGCACTGCTGATGGTCGACAGCACCACAGCCCCGCCCTGCACCACTAAGGCATTGGAACTAGGCGCGGATTACGTATTCCATTCAGCCACAAAATACCTGAACGGCCATTCCGATGTGATCGCAGGTGCGCTTTGCACCAATGCGATCAATGACCGCTGGGAAGACATCAAATCAGTGCGCATCTTGCAAGGTACCGTATTGCCGGGATTTCCTGCCTACCTGTTGATGCGCGGCATGCGCACGCTTTATATCCGCTGGGATAAAGCCTGTGCAAATGCGCTGAAAATAGCACGGCATTTCGCATCTCATCCGATGATTGAAGCCGTGCAATACCCCGGCCTGCCAAATGATCCCGGCCACGCCATTGCCAAGAAACAAATGACAAATGGCTTTGGCGGCATGATGTCAATCCGCGTCAAAGGCGGTGCAGAACGCGCCATCAAAGTCGCGCGTTCAACCAAACTGTTCCTGCCCGCCACATCCCTTGGCGGCGTCGAAAGCCTGATCGAGCATCGCTACACGGTTGAAGGCCCCGATTTCGGCACCGCCCCCAACCTGCTGCGCCTGTCGATCGGAATAGAAAACGCAGACGATCTGATCCACGATCTTGAACAAGCCCTGACGCGGGCTAATAGTTAAGGAGCCACCTTATATGCCGCTTTTCACTCTGGACCAGATCAAAGACGCCACACAGTTGGTCTACAGTCAAATGCCACCGACGCCGCAATACAACTGGCCGATCATCAGTGCTAATCTGGGCGCAGAGGTCTGGGTCAAACACGAAAACCACACCCCCACAGGCGCGTTCAAACTGCGCGGCAGCATCACCTTTATAGACTGGGTGAAACGCACGCACCCCAAGGCCACAGGCATATGCACCGCGACACGCGGCAATCACGGCCAAGGCCAATCACGTTCCGCCATTGCCGCAGGCTTGACCGCCAAAATCTATGTACCGTTCGGCAACGCGACGGAAAAGAACACCGCCATGCGCGCCTTTGGTGGGGAAGTGATTGAATTTGGCGAAGATTTTGACGTTGCCCGTATGGAAGCCATTCGTGTGGCCGCTGAACAGGATTTGATTGTCGTGCCCCCCTTTCACATCGAAATCTTGCGCGGTGTCAGCACTTACGCGTATGAGCTGTTCACCAATGTGCCCGATCTGGATACCGTCTATGTTCCGATCGGCTGTGGCTCGGGCATCTGCTCGATCATCTCGGTGCGCGATGCGATGGGGTTGAAAACAAAAGTGGTCGGTGTGGTGTCCGAAAAGGCCCAAACCGCCAAACTGTCGGTAGACGCAGGCAAACTTGTGGAAACCAAAACCGCTAACACATTTGCCGACGGCATGGCCGTGCGCATGCCCGTAGCAGACGCATATGACATCTACGCCAAAGGGGCTGAACGCATCGTGACCATTTCAGAAACAGAAATCGCCGCCGCGATCCGCATGTACTATACGGCAACCCACAATCTGGCCGAAGGTGCAGGGGCCGCCGCCTTGGCCGCATTGATGCAGGAACGCGATAAAATGCAGGGCAAGCGCGTGGGGGTGATTTTGACAGGCGGGAATATTGACGCGGATATGTTTCAGACGGTTATGCGCGGTGACGTGCCGAAGGTTTAACGGCAAACGCCCTACCCTGCACAACCGTAACAAAAGTCATCCCCGATCCGTTGGGCTGTCAGTAGATTGCAAAGCAATCTATGAGAAGCTGCCCCATAGGGGGATGGGCTGCGCATTCTTTGAATGCGCTCGACGGATGCAACAGTTTCGACATCCTATCAAACTTGGTCAATAAGTCGTAGCAGCCGTTAAACAGGCTGTGCCGCTTCCACAATTCGCGCCAGATAAGACGCACCAATCGGTGCTGTCTCATCGTTGAAATTGTAGCTTTGATGATGCAAAGCCGCACTGTCGCCGTTGCCGACAAACACATATGCCCCCGGTACCTTATTGAGCATAAAGGAAAAATCTTCAGCACCCATGCGCCGTGCCGCCTGATCGCTGACCTTGTCTTCGCCCACAATACTGGCCGCCACCTTGACCGCAAACGCGGCCTTTTCAGCGTTATTGACTGTCGCGGGATAGCCATCGTGATAGGTCAGCTCGGCCCGTGTATCGTAAGCCGCAGAGATGTTTTCCAGCACCGTAATTAACCGCTTTTGCATCACTTCTTTCACCGCAGGTTCAAAACTGCGGATCGTGCCCATGATCTTGGCGGTTTCGGGGATCACATTGAACGCAGTACCCGCATGAATTTGCGTAATGCTGATCACACCGCATTCAATCGGGTCGATATTGCGGCTGACAATAGTGTGCAAAGATTGCACCATCGCGGTCGCCGCGACAATCGGATCAATTGAAAAATGCGGCCGCGCCGCGTGCCCACCCTTGCCGAATATCTCGATCTCGAAATCATCGACAGATGCCATCACCGGCCCCGCGCGGGTTTGAAACTCGCCCACGGGCAGGTCGGGCATATTATGGATCGCAAACACCTGTGAAATCCCGTATTTTTCCATCACACCTTCATTGCACATGACTTCGGCCCCGCCGCCGCCCTCTTCCGCAGGTTGGAACATCAACACCACACGACCCGAAAAATTGCGGGTCTCCGCCAGATATTTCGCCGCCCCCAGCAGCATCGTTGTATGCCCGTCATGGCCACAGGCATGCATCTTGCCCTCAACCGTTGAGGCATAATCCAGCCCGGTTTTTTCCGGCATAGGCAGCGCATCCATATCCGCGCGCAACCCGATAGTGCCACCCTGCCCTTTGCCGTTGATCACAGCCACAACACCAGACTTGGCCCAGCCTTCGGAAATATCATCGACCCCGAACTCTTTCAGACGCTCAACCACGAACTTTGCGGTCTCATGGCATTCAAAACCCAGTTCCGGATTGGCATGGATATGTTGACGCCACTTGGCCATTTCTGCGAAATTATTGGCAATACTGTTGATAACGGGCATAGTCTGTGTACTCCTGTTTGCAGCCACTCTAGTCCGACATTTGAAATAGAAAAGCCCGAAATGACAAAACTTGAAGACAGCCAAACCCTTTGCCTAGACCCGTCGGGGGGCCTGCCGCGCCTGCTGGAAATCATGGCCCGTCTGCGCGACCCCGAAACCGGTTGCCCGTGGGACATCGCGCAAGATTTCAAATCCATCGCGCCCTATACAATCGAAGAAGCGTATGAAGTCGCGGACGCAATTGAAAAGGGCGACATGAGCGAGCTGGAAGGTGAGCTGGGCGATTTGTTGTTGCAGGTGATCTATTACACCCAGATGGGAAGTGAGGACGGGCATTTTGATTTTGACAGCGTGACAAATAAAATCGCCGATAAAATGATCCACCGCCACCCGCATGTTTTCGGTGACGAAAGCCGCGATAAATCAGCCAGCCAACAGGTGGCAGACTGGGAAAAAATCAAGGCCGCGGAACGGGCATCAAAAAGCGTGGAACCTGCCGGAACACTGGACGGTGTCGCCACAAACCTGCCTGCATTAACCCGCGCGGTAAAGCTGCAAAAACGCGCAGCACGGGTAGGGTTTGACTGGCCATCCGCACTGGAGGTATTGGACAAAATCAATGAAGAGTGTGTTGAATTGATAGAGGCGAACGAAAAACTATCACATATCGAACAAACAGAAGAGTTTGGCGACTTGATGTTTGTGATGGCAAATCTGGCGCGACATCTGGACATTGATCCAGAAGAGGCCCTGCGCAAAGCCAGTAAAAAATTCACCCGCCGCTTTGAAGGCGTAGAAGCTAAATTGGCAGACTTAGGCAAGACCCCGCAACAATCAGACTTACAGGAAATGGATGCGCTTTGGGACGCTGTGAAAGTGGATGAAAAGCGGTAGGGTGTAAATTTAAGTCGTCACCTTACCCGATAAACAATTTTCAAAAAACTGCTTTGGCAAGATACCCAGTTGTTCAAACAAAGATATAAAATCCAGATGATTGCGGGCTTCAACAATGCGCCCGTCAATAATCTTCAGCATAATCTGCCCATGGATACAAACCATGCGGCCCGTCTTGCGGCACACGCCTGTGATCGTAACCAGTTGTGACAGCCAGTCGCCTTGCTCAACAGTCAGATCACTGATGACGGCTACTTTTTCAATCAACCGCAACAGGCTTGCGTGAAACTGGCTAAATTCATCCGGCCCGACATGCGGGTGGCTGCCCAATCCGACTGCACTTGAACTTGGTTGAAACATTTCAAAAATCGCACCGGCATCTTCTTCCAGCCAAACCCGTTGAAACCATTCTTCCGATACCTGGATTTTACTCTTGGCCATAATTTAACCTTTAATAATTCATTTTATTTAATATGGGTTTTGCATACGCCTGACCCGTTCAGACAGAAATAGAGCGGGCATAAATCAGCTGATTATTTTAGCGATGGTGGTATTTATAAAACACTCTTATTTGCAAGGAATACCGCCAAATATCATTCAATCTCTTACGCTGCCACAAATGTCACATGTGAATTTCAACCAAACACAATTTACCTGCTTGATTATACCTTATTTTTTCACTCAACTATTGACCTGACTATTTTAGTCAGATTTAAAAGGCCCGTAACAAACAAGGATTCGATATGTACACATCACTTAAAACTGCCGCCTTGACCACAGCCATTCTGGCCATGGTCGCCCCCGTGATGGCTGATGAAGTCAACGTCTATTCATCACGCCAGCCCGGTCTGGTGAAGCCCCTGTTCGATGCTTTCACATCCGAAACCGGCATCAAGGTCAACGTATCGTTTCTGAAAAAAGGCATGGTCGAAAAACTAAAGGCAGAAGGCAAACGCAGCCCTGCCGACCTGCTGATGACAACAGACATTTCACGCCTGAACGGTGTGGTCGAAGCCGGTGTGACGCAAGCTGTCGCATCCGACACCCTAAGTGCGAACATCCCCGCACAGTTCCGCGACCCGAACGGCCAATGGTTTGGCCTGACATCGCGCGCCCGCGTGGTTTACGCGTCAAAAGACCGCGTCAAAGACGGCGAGGTGACAACCTACGAAGATCTGGCCGACCCGAAATGGAAAGGCCGCATCTGCATCCGGTCCGGCACCAACGCCTATAATCTGGCCCTGACATCCGCGATGATCGCACATCACGGCGAAGCCGGTGCCAAATTCTGGCTGGAAGGGCTGAAAGCCAACTTGGCCCGCAAGCCATCAGGCAATGATCGCGCGCAGATCAAGGCGGTTTTTGCAGGCGTTTGCGATATTTCCATCGGCAACACCTATTACATGAAGAAAATGCTGGATGACCCCGATCAACTGGCTTGGGCCAACAGCGTCAACATCGTGTTTCCAACATTTGCAGACGGCGGCACGCATGTGAACCTGTCAGGCATGGCCCTGACACGCGCGGCCAAGAACAAAGACAGCGCAATCAAGCTGATGGAATGGCTGTCATCAGGGGCAGCACAGGAAATCTACGCTGAAACCAACGGGGAGTATCCGATCAAACCGGGCACCGAACCATCTGCCTTGGTCGCGGGTTGGGGCACGTTCACCGCCGATACCAAACCCCTGATCGAGATCGCCAAACTACGCGGCGCATCCCTGAAGCTGGTTGAAATTGTGAACTTCGACGAATAGGCGAACCATCACCAAAGGCATCCCGCAACGGGGTGCCTTTCACGGCTGGCAGATCAAAGCGCAACCCAAACGGCGCATGCCCCCCCTTTACCCCCCAACACCCCCAATGCTACACCTGCGCCAACCATAGGGGAACGTATCCATGACCATCCTTCAAGTTGCCTCGCTTTTGATCGTTCTTGCAGGCGCGTTCGGTGCGATTAACTATCTGTTTCTAAAGCTTCCCTCCTCGATCGGCATCCTTGTCGTGGCCCTGCTGGCCTCACTCAGTGTGATGGGTGTTGACCTGTTCTTCCCCACATTGGGGGCGACTGCGGCCATTCGCGAAATTGTGCAGGACATCGCGTTTTCCGACGCACTTCTGGAAGGTATGCTGGGCTTGCTGCTGTTTGCAGGTGCGCTGCACGTCAAGGTCAGCGACTTGCGCAAACAGGCATGGGTCGTCTTCCTGATGGCCACGCTTGGTGTGGCGATTTCCACCGCCATTGTGGGCTACGGTTTTAGCTGGATCACCGGCGCGCCCCTGATCGTGGCCCTTGTGTTTGGCGTGATTGTCACCCCCACCGACCCTGTCGCGGTTCTGGGCGTGCTGCGCGAAGCCAACCTGCGCAAATCGCTGGAAACCAAAATCGCCGGTGAAAGCCTGTTCAACGACGGGGTAGCCTATGTGGTGTTCCTGATCCTTGCGGGGCTTGCCTTTCCATCTGGTGAAAACCACAGCGAAAGCGCCATGGACGCGATCATGCTATTCGTGCAAGAGGCCGTCGGCGGCGCCATACTGGGCGCCATACTGGGCTATCTGGTATTCCAGGTCATGAAACGCATCGACGACTATTCGCTAGAGGTTCTGCTGTCGCTGGGCCTTGCATTCGGCGGGTATGAACTGGCGATATACCTGCACACATCCGGCCCGATCATGGCGGTGGTGGCGGGATTGTTCATCGGCGATGTCGGCATGAAACACGGCATGTCCGCACAAACGCGCCTGTATTTGAATAAATTCTGGGAACTGATCGACGAGATTTTGAACGCAATCCTGTTCCTGCTGATCGGGATTGAGGTCTTTGCCATTACATTCGACGCAAACGCCCTGTGGGGCGGCATCCTGTGCATCGCATTGGCACTGTTTGCGCGTGCCGCCGCCGTGACCATACCGTTATTGTTGCTAAGACCCTTTCGCACATTCACATCCGACGTGATCCCGATCATGACATGGGGCGGCCTGAAGGGCGGCATATCGGTGGCCTTGGCCCTGACCCTGCCCGACAGTGAATGGAAACCCATCATTCTGGCCGCAACCTACATGGTGGTGATCTTCTCGATCATCGTGCAGGGCCTGACCATCGCACCCTTGGCCAACAGGCTGGGCCGCGCACCGGATTTGCTGTAATGACCGGTTATTGCGTTTACGATGTATTCACCGACACGCCTTTCGGCGGCAACCAGCTTGCGGTTATCCCCGACGCGACAGGCCTGAACGAAGCTGATTTGCAACGCATCACAACCGAGTTTAACTTTTCCGAGGTCACATTTGTCTACCCGCCCAAAGACGCCGCCAACACGGCTTATGTGCGCATATTTACCCGCGCAGGCGAAATTCCGTTTGCCGGACACCCCACCATTGGCACAGCCATTGCCCTGTCTGATCTGGGCGCGGCTGACGACATGATGCTAGAATTGGGCATCGGGCCAATTCCGTGTACCATTACCAAAGGCACACCAAAGTCTGCCACCTTTACAACAACCACCCCGCTTGAACGGTTCAATACTATTCCCGCTGGTCTGGTTGCAAATTGTCTGTCACTACCGCAAGACGCCATTGTCGCGAAGAACCACGCGCCCGAAAATGCATCCGTCGGCCGATCATTTGTGATGATCGAACTTGCCAGCCTCGGTATGCTGGCACAGGCCAACCCGATCACAGACGCGTACCAGAACGCCTGCAAAATGCACGGCGGGCCGGAAGGCCGCTTTAGCACATATCTTTATGTCAAAACCCCGAACGGCATTCAGGCGCGGATGTTTTCACCCCTTACAAACACCCCCGAAGACCCTGCCACAGGCAGTGCGGCCGCAGCCCTTGGGGCGTATCTGACGGCCGTCTACAACCAAGCCCAAACACTGGAGATTGCTCAAGGTGTT
>DAOUQS010000294.1 GCA_030625465.1 Amylibacter sp.
TTCGCACCGAAGTGGCCGTGTTGACTAAAAACGACACCGTTTCTTCAAGCGAAATCGAAAAGTTGAAATCGGCACAGGACGAAGCACAAAAAGAAACCGCTGCATTGCAAGCATCACTTGAGCAAGCCAAAGCGGAGCAGGCGGCGGCTTTGACACAAGCCAGCGATCTTGCGGAAAAGTTGAAAAATACCGGGGGTGCGGTTTCTAATGATACAGATATGGCGGCACTTAAGGACAGGCTGAAGACCTCGGAAGCCAAAACAGCAGAGATGTTTGAACGTGTGCGCAGATTGCGCGGTTCATCACGGCAAATACGCGCAGATCTGGATGAAGGCGCGCTGAATGCCAACGCGGTTAATACTGCGTTGGAAGCCGAGCTGGAAGCCTTGCAGGCGCAGCGCGAGGTTGATTTGAGGGAAGTAAATTCTGTACTTGCGAAACTAAAACCACTTGTGGAGGGCAAATAATATGCCGGAAATAACAATTCTTATCGGTGGCCGCAGTTTTGAGGTTGTCTGCAAAGATGGCGAAGAACCGTTTTTGCAATCTGCCGCGGCATTGCTGGATGTAGAAGCCCAGACCTTAACCGGGTCCATGGGGCGCATTCCTGAAAGCAGGATGTTGCTGATGGCCGGCTTGATGCTGGCCGATAAAACCGCAAGTCTGGAAGATCAGCTGGCTGCTGCGGGACGTGCTAATGAGGGTGGACCGCTGGCGCATGAAATCACTGCTGAAATTGCCCAGTTGAAGGGTGATTTGAAAGCCACGCAAACAAATTTGAAAACAGTAAAAGATGCGCTGATAAGTAATGAAAAAGAAGCAACCGTCACGCTGGAAGCTAAAGATAAAGAGTTGGCTGATATGCTGGAGGTCAAAGAAAAAGAACTGGCCGACACGCAAGTAAGCCTGACCGACGCGTTGGAAGCGATGAAACGTATGGTTGTCGCATTGGAAGAAAAGGGCGCTTAGGCCCTTTTCTTTAAGTTATTCAAGCGTTTGACGCGCGGATTTTATCAGCAGCATCTTTGTCAAACTTGACGCTGTTTTCTTCCAGCATCGTGTCCAGCTCACCTGACAGGGTCATTTCGGTGATGATGTCACAACCGCCAACAAACTCGCCTTTGACGTAAAGTTGCGGGATGGTCGGCCAGTCGGAATAATCCTTGATCCCTTGACGAATACCTTCGTCGGCCAGAACATTCACATCCTTGTATTCGATACCCATATAGTTCAGCACACCGGCGACGCGGGATGAAAACCCGCATTGTGGCATTTCGGATGTGCCTTTCATGAACAGGACAACATCGTTGTCTGTTACGATTTCTTTGATTTGTGCGTTTGCATCAGTCATATGTGTGATCCTTAAAATCGCATGTCTTTGTGTTAGGATTTAGCAATCCTAGATGATTTGGCAAGGGGCAATATGACCTTGTGGACTTTCCAAATGGTCAAAATATCCTTGCCGAAGGCTTTTATTCTTTCGCTTTTGTGGTCAAGGCCAGCGCGTGCAATTCACCGTTTGGCCCGTCCATTTTGCCCTTCAGGGCTGCATAAACCATGCGCTGCTGGGCAACACGGTTTTTGCCTTTGAACTCTTCGGCCACGATTTGTGCGGCCATATGCACACCGTCGGCCCCGTCAACCATGATGTCGGCGGTGGGGAAGGCTTCGCGCAATAAATCTTCAAGTACTGATGCGTCCATAATTGTAAATCCTTTTATTTACAGTGTGATAGCTATATGTCCTATCTAGGACAATGTCAGGTTGCTATATTCGGAATGCCGGCGTTAAATGCGGCTTTCACATCCGCCAGACTTATGGTGCTGCCACCCAAGGCGATATCCGTACCACCAAAGCTGCCGATTTCGACGGCTTCAATACCAGCGTTTTTCGCCGCCGCAAGCAATGCGCCCGCATCAGATGTGGCCAGCAAATAACGCGCCTGATCTTCACCGAAGAACCAGCCTGTGTCACCGTCTTGCACGGTTACGCCAACGTCGGCGGCCATTGCCATGTCCGTGACGCCCAAGGCCAGACCGCCATCCGACAGGTCATGCGCGGCTGTGATCAACCCGTCTGCATGTGCTGCCCGCACAAATTCACCGGCTTTGCGTTCTGCGGCCAAATCAACGTGCGGCGCATCGCCGTCTTCACGGTTGAACAGCTCTTTTAGCAAGGCTGATTGCCCCAGATGACCGTCGGTTTTGCCGATCAGAACCAGCGCATCACCATCGTTCGGACGGATACGGATCATTTGATCCAAAGAGGTCAGTAAACCAACCGCGCCGATCGTCGGCGTCGGCAAAATGCCTTCCCCGTCGGTTTCATTGTAAAGCGAGACATTGCCCGAAACAATCGGCATATCCAGCGCGGACACGGCTTCACTGATGCCTTTGATACAGCCGACAAACTGGCCCATGATCACAGGTTTTTCAGGGTTGCCGAAGTTCATATTATCCGTTGTTGCCAAGGGCAGCGCGCCTGTTGCGCACAGGTTCCGGTAAGCCTCGGCCACC
>DAOUQS010000251.1 GCA_030625465.1 Amylibacter sp.
AAAAGCCGCTTTATTATTTGCCCGACAAACCCGAAAGGCCAGCGCGGCCATCCGGTTTTATTTGATGCCAAATTTTCCGAAAACCTTGCAGGCTTACACGGGGATACCGGGGCTAAAGCTATTGTGGAAACTGTTCCGGAATGGGTTTTCGAGGTGCCTATGGATGCAGCGGTTTCACTTGATCTTGATACGCCTGAAGCATGGAACGCTTGGGAAAAAGCTAATAATCCTTTTTAAACATGATGCCGAATGCGCTGTCGCCATCTTCGCCAACCGACCCCTTCACCGATAGGTTTTTCTTCAAATCAAGGATGATGGATATTTCCGACTTGCCGTCACCCATTATATTTACGTCGGTATAAACATTTTCGGATAGATACTTGCCCGCGCGCAGACTGGCTGTTCCCTCAGAATCGGTTCCAATAGACAGGTCATCAAGTGCCAGCGCGCTGCGCAAATTCCCCCCGAAGCCCGCACCGCCTTTGCCGCTTAATTCACGCAAGGCTGCCGCAAGTTGCAGGGCTTGAAGTGGGCTGATCTGGTCCAGCCGGTTTCCGAATAACATCTGTGCAAGTATTTCATCCTCCGGTAATTCCGGTGACGATTCAAATGTGAACTGGGGGTCTGAAATCAACCCTGAAACAATAACCGAAGTATTATAGTCATTCGAATTACTGGTTGCGACGATCCTGATGATCGGGTCCATCGCGCCGGCCATTGTGATTCTACCTTCGGTCAACGCAAGTTGCTTTCCCAGCAAAGCCAGGCGCCCGCGAATAAGATCAATTGATCCGGTCGGGGCCACAGCCAGCGTTGTGCCGGATAAGTGGATTTGCCCGCCTAATTCAGCATCAAGACCCCGCCCGCGTATGAAAACATGCGAAGGGGCATTTATCACCAGATCAAGTGTGATCGGGCGCGATTGTCCGGAATCTTTTTTGTCTGCTACAATCAGCCCTGCACGCTGGCGTGTCAGGCGTGATGCGGCCGTTTCATTTTTGTGAATTATGTCAGTGACATCGTTTGGTTTCGGCCCAATAGTTCCCTGAATATTAATCTCAGTATCCGAGGCGTCAATCTGCCCGCTTAATTTAGGCCCGGACAATAATGGCCCGGATAACACTAGATCGCCATTAATTGTGGTTTTGTAAAAACTGGGATCTTCGCGCGTAATATCTCTAAGTTGCAGCTGCAAATTCGTGGCAAACCCCTGCTTGTGATTAAGCGATATATAGCCTTCGCTTTTTACCTGCCCCCCTGTTGAAAGGTTTGCTGATAAAATTATATTGGCGGTACCCGCAGCCAAATTTGCACTGGCCGTGATATCTTGAAGCGTTACCCGTTGGGCGGGAATTTCTATGCGCGCACCTTGTGTCGATACTTTCCCCGAGACATTTTCCAATGCCGGATGCCCGTTCAGGGCCATATCAAACAAAGCATTGCCGTGCGCTCTGATCGAACCTTTTGCCAATAGATCATCGGCCAATGCAAGCGGGGTCTGGCCTTTCATCTTTAAATTCCAATTGCCGTCCCCCATCGGGACGGAACCTGTAATATCGGCCACTAGACCATCGGCACCGGTCGCGTTGAAATCAACCAACAAAGCATTGCCATTTTGTTTTATCGACCCACCCGCTTTTAACGGGCCACTTAGCGGCTTCGATATAAGTCCCAGATCATTAAGCGCAATGGCCAGATCAACATTGACTTGATCACTGTACATTTTCCCGTTGGCATTCACCGACAACTGCGGATTTGAAAAGTCCAACCGTTTCAGTAACAATCCATCTTGCGTGCGTTTTATGGAAACGGTTGCCGAATTTTCACCTGCTATAACGGGGTCTATCACAGCATCCCCTAATGAAAGAGAATTGCCGTTCGTTTCTATATCCAAATCGAATGCACCGGTTAATAACGCGATATTCCCTTTGGCGTTCAGCGTTGTTTTTCCCTGGATGTCCCGGTTGATAACCTTTGATAGTACCGATAAATCAGCGATCTGCGCGGACAGTTCCCCGACTGTATCCAGAGCAGAGCTTAAGCCCGCCACGCTACCGTCAAAACCCGCTGTTATATTGCCGTTGGAAAAGGTCAGACCGGATATTACAACCGTTTTATTTTTGTTTAATGTTATCTCTCCGGATGCATGTATATCGGTTCCAATAGCGTGATCCAAATCAGCATTTTTATGGGAAACCGATGTGGCATTGGCATCCAGATTTGCGGTGAATAACGTATTTGAAGCTGATGCCGTTGAAAATATTTCAGGCATTTCGCCCGAGCCGTTCAATTGAAACCCTTCCACGAATAAATCGCCGCGTGAAATATCCCAAAGCTGAAGTGTGCCGAACCACGGCTCATTAGTGTTGTACTTAAGAATAAGCCTTGCGGATCGAAGGTGCGTTTCCTTGCCGGTAAGCGGTAATAATACAGGGGCTTTATTCAGATCCCCCATATTGCCCACCAGACTGATACGTGTGGGTGTGCGGTCTGCGGCCAACGCCAAATGACCCTTTAAATTCAGGGCGGCGGTTTGCACATCCAGGCCAGAGATGATGATCTTACCGTTTGTACGCAATTCGGCAACGGCTTTCAAAGTGCTGCTGTTGCCAAAGAAAGCCTGATACTCATTTTTTAAAAGCGGGGCCAAGTCACCGGTTAGATCAACGACCATCTGAATGCCGTCTACATTGTCATCAATGACTTTTGGCGAAATGATAACCTTTCCGCCCAGTCGTTCTTTGCCGTTGGTTTCCATATGAACATCGGTGATTAAAGCGGTATTTGTGCCACCGCCATCAATGGTGATGAAAAGGGACGGTTTGTTTGGAATGTCTAGTATATTGACGATCAACCCGTTCGCGGGCTCTTGGGCTTTCAAGTGGACCAAGACCGCCTTGCTATCGGTATTAATCGTGGTTTCTAATTCGAAATGGCCTGCGTTATCCAGGTCTTGCGCCTTTATCGCCACATCCATGTGCCCGCCGTCAACCTGGATATGTCCTGTAAGTTGTAACCGTGTTGTATGGCCGAATACGGGGTCTTTCAGCACCAGTTC
>DAOUQS010000121.1 GCA_030625465.1 Amylibacter sp.
ACTGTCGCCAACCGCGAAACCGCCGATCAGGGGGCGACTATCCTTGCGGGCAACCAGAAGGTTTTGTTTGCGCGTCTGTCGGATGCGAAGTTTTTCTGGGAAAATGATTTGCGGGGGTCATTGGATGATATGGCGGCGAAACTATCGAATGTGACGTTCCATAATAAGCTGGGCACGCAGGCCGAACGGGTTGATCGTATTGCTGCGTTAACTCGTGAAATCGCACCGATTGTCGGGGCTGATGCTGATATGGCAAAGGCGGCGGCCAAGGTTGCCAAGGCTGATTTGATGTCGGAAATGGTTTATGAATTCCCTGAACTGCAAGGGGTTATGGGCAAATATTACGCGCAAAAGGCGGGGCTGGATGATGCTATCGCCAATGCTTGCGCCGATCATTATTCGCCGCTTGGCCCATCGGATATGGTGCCGAACGCGCCTGTGACGGTTGCGGTTGCCTTGGCTGATAAACTTGATACCCTGACAGGTTTCTGGGCGATAGATGAAAAGCCAACAGGGTCAAAAGACCCGTTTGCTTTGCGCAGGGCCGCGTTGGGGGTTATCCGTCTGATCCTGGACAATGATGTGCGGTTCAATCTATCGGGTTACATTGATACGGAACTGGTACGGCACAAGGTTTTCAATGATCGCAATACGGATGTTGCAAAAGAAGAGTTTCTGGAAACCGAACTTTTGCATGAAATAGCCGATCACGGTGTGTTTGGCGCGGCTTTGCAGGCGGTATTGGATGCGGTGCTGAAAAAAGGCAAAGAAAAATTCTCGGGTGATCAGGCTTGGCTGGAACATCTTTTGCAGGGTATTCCTGAAAGCTGTACCAATTTGCTGGGTTTCTTCCATGATCGCCTGAAAGTCTACCTACGCGACAAGGGCATCAGCCATGATATTATCGACGCCTGTCTTGCGATGCCGAACAATGATGATTTTACGCTTTTGGTGAACCGTGCCGAGGCTTTGCAGGCATTTATCAAAACCGATGACGGGACCAACCTGTTGCAGGGCTTTAAGCGGGCGAATAATATTCTGACACAGGCCGAGGCCAAAGACGGGGTTGAATATTCCTACGGGGCGGATGTGAAATTTGCTGAAACTGATGCGGAACGCGACCTGTTTGCGGCCCTTGATACGGCGGATAAAGCAATAGCACCCAGCATCAAGGCAGAAGATTTTGCCACGGCAATGGCTGCAATGGCAGGGCTGCGCGCCCCGATTGACGGCTTTTTTGACGCGGTAAAGATCAATGCCGACAGTGACATCGTGCGGCGCAACCGGTTGAACCTTTTGGGCCACATTCGCAAAACCATGGGGCAGGTGGCGGATTTCACCCGTATTGAAGGCTGAACTGAACAGCAACACTTGAACGCCGCGACAGATCAACCGCTTGTCAGTTGTTTTAAAATACCGTTAGACTAGAAGTCTAATATATGAGGGCCTGAGATGGCAGATTATCCACGCATGTTGGCACTGAAATCCGGGGCGGATGCGCCTGCGGAAGTGTACGGGGCACGCGCCGCGACGCAAGTTATCTTGATGGAAGCGGGCTTACCCGTTCCCAAAGCCTGGGGGCTATCGAAAGACGCCGTCACGGCTATCGCCAATGAAGACTTCCCCGAAGAATGGCCCTTTCTGGAAGAACTTTCCACCGGATGTCTGGTGTCGATCCGCGCAAGCCCGCTTGAACGGGTGTGGGGCGGGCCGGAAGCCTTGCTTAATCTGGGCATGAACCAAGCCACATGTGATATTTTGAAAGGCCCGTTGGGCGATGATGCGTCAACCGCCCTATATGCGCGATTTGTGCAAGACTATTCAATAAAAGTGGCTAGATTAGACCCTGAATGGTTCGAAGAGTTATATTTATTGCACACTAAAAATGGCAAGTTGGACATCAATGCGGTGCTTGGATCGTCACTTGCGCTTTATGACCAGCATGTGGGTGAGCTGTTTCCGCAGGAACCAGTGCGCCAATTGCGCAAAGCCTTGCGGTCTTTTGTAAAAGCATGGGATGGCACCACGGCGCGCATTTTGCGCATGGCGCAAGGCGCACCTTCACAGGCGGGTCTGGGGTTGATTATCCAGGAAATGGCCCTGGGGCTTGGGCGCGGTGAAAGTGGTGCGGGAATTTGCCAGTTTGTATCGGTTCAAACCGGTGAGGATATGGCGCATGGTCGTTATCTGTCACAATCGCAAGGCCGCGAAGCCGAAGAAGATCAGGCCAAGGCGTATTTTCTGACAAAAGACCCGCGCGGCCCGTCACTAGAGGATAATTGCCCTGAAGTTATAACGGATTTGGAACGTTATACGGATATGGCGCGCGCGGCATTTCGCGACGAGATGCAACTGGAATTTACAATCCATGACGGCACCGTGGCGATTTTGGATGCAGATTGCGCCGAACGTTCGGGACGTGCCGCCGTGGCCATTGCAGTGCGACTGGTCGAGGCGGGCATCCGGTGCAAAGAAAAAGCGCTTATGGGGATTGATCCGCGTAGTTTGAACGAGGTTTTGCACCCGCTTGTGGACCCCAAGGCAAAACGTAATGTTCTGGCGTCGGGTATTTCATCAAGTCCGGGGGCTGCAACCGGCAAAATTGTGTTTACTGCCAATGCCGCACAAGCCAGTGCCGCGCGCGAAGAACCGTGCATTCTGGTGCGCATCGAAACCACGCCTGAAGATGTGCGCGGGATGCATTCGGCCCAAGCTGTGCTGACGGCCAAAGGCGGGCGCGATAGTCATGCCGCGGTTGTGGCGCGCACAATCGGGGTACCCTGTATCGTCGGCGTTAGTGATATGATGGTCGATGTGCGCGGCAAGGTTCTGACATTGCCCGGCGGCGTGGTCTTGCGGCCAGGTGATACGATTACTGTGGATGCGGGAACCGGGGAAGTGCTGCTTGGCGCGCCCCGTCTTGTGCAACCTGACCTTGGTGGTGCCTTTCATACCTTTATGAACTGGGCCGATGAATTTCGTGTTCTCGGGGTGCGGGCGAATGCCGACACGCCGCAAGACGCAAGAATAGCGCGTGATTTCAATGTGGACGGTATCGGACTGGTGCGCACTGAACATATGTTCTTTGAAGCCGGCCGTCTGAATGTGATGCGCGAACTGATTTTCGCGGAAACGGACGAAGCCCGCAAAGCCTCTTTGGATTTGCTGCTTCCGATGCAACGCTCGGATTTCATTGAACTTTTCGAAACTATGGCTGGCCTGCCGGTATGTATCCGCTTTCTGGACCCGCCATTGCACGAGTTTTTGCCGCAATCGCGCGACGAGATGCAGTCATTGGCCGATGCCATGGGCTTGCCGCTGTCGAATATAATGGTGCGGGCAGAGGATTTGCGCGAATTCAACCCGATGCTGGGAACGCGCGGCGTGCGGCTGGGGATTATGATCCCGGAAATTTATGAAATGCAGGCCCGTGCGGTTTTTGAAGCGGCGGCACATGTTATTAAAGCCGGTACGCATAAGGTCTCACCTGAAATAATGGTGCCGCTGGTGTCCGCCAAACGCGAAGTCGAGCTGGTCAAGACCAGTGTCGATGCGGTTTTTGCTGCGGTAAAGAATGAAACCGGTGTTGCGATGGAATATTCGTTGGGGACAATGGTTGAAACGCCGCGTGCGGCATTGCGGGCGGGCGACATCGCGCGCAGCTCGGCTTTTTTCAGTTTCGGGACCAATGATCTGACCCAAATGACATACGGGCTAAGCCGCGACGATTCCGGCCGGTTTATGCGTGATTACGTCAGCAAGGGTGTGTTCGATGACGATCCGTTCCATTCTTTGGATGTGGATGGTGTCGGCGAGCTGTTGTTGATGGCCTGTGAACGGGGACGCGCTGAGCGAAAAGATCTGGTTCTGGGCCTATGCGGCGAACATGGCGGGGACCCGCAATCCGTCGGGTTTTGCCACCGTGCCGGGTTTGATTACGTATCTTGCTCGCCTTTTAGGACGCCGATCGCAAAACTGGCTGCGGCACAAGCGGCAATATCTGGGGCCGATTAGGTAACAAAATTACAAATATGGCAATTTTATGAAGATTTTGTATTAATTACAGCAAAAATGTAACACTTGCGTGGCTGTGGATATCATTAAACTGGACAGAGCTGGGTACAATTTAGTAAAACGCGATTGATTTGTCGGGTATCTGCACCCGTCATTGCTTATCGAAAGCTGCTGCTATGAAAACAATGATTGCGCGTATTGCCCAAGGGATTGCTATTTCCCTTACGGGTCTGGTTATCGGATCATCCGCTATGGCCGGTGAAACATCTGTTGTCAAAAAACAGGCACCAACACAGTTTGTAAGCGGGCGTGCCACGATGGAGTCGGATGGTAGCATCCGTGTCGCGGCCTTAAGTGAAACCGCAACTGCACGCAAATCGTTTTGGGCTTTTCTTAAACCGTCTAAACCAAAAACACCTATTGATCAGATTTCCACAATGGCAGAACTAGATGCCATGCCACGCGCAGACGGCGATGCGGAATGGCATTGTCTAACCGAGGCATTGTACTTTGAGGCCCGCGGTGAAAACCTGCAAGGCCAGTTCGCGGTCTCTGAAGTAATCCTGAACCGGCGCGACAGCAGCAAATTCCCAAGCTCTGTGTGCAAGGTCATATCCCAAGGCTCAAAATCAGGTAAAAAGCATGCCTGCCAGTTTTCATACAAGTGTGACGGGTATGCCGAAGTGTTTTCAGAAGGTGATGCATATATCCAGGTTGGTAAAGTTGCGCGCATCATGCTGGACGGCAAAGAACGTAGCCTGACAAAAGGTGCAACGTTTTATCACACCGGTGCGGTCAGCCCCAGATGGTCGCGTAAGTTTGAACGCACAGCCAAAGTCGGACGGCACTTTTTCTACCGCGCATAAGATTATATTGATTTAGAACGGGGCCGCCATTGCGCGGCCTTTTTTGACTCTTGTTATAATTTTGGTAGGCCTATATCTGAAGTGTGATAACAAGAGTGATGCCAATGACCGACGATATAAATGTGGCTTTTGATACTGTGGAAGCGCGCGCGGTGGCGACCCACACCGGCGACCCGCTTGACCGTATTTCGGTGCGGGACTACGTCCGAACCGTTGAAATCGGTGCATTCCAGTCTGAACGTGACACCAAACAACGCATTCGTTTCAATGTGGTGCTGGAGGTGGCGGACAGTACCGCGGCCGATACGGACGATGTTGATCAGGTTTTGTCCTACGATACGATCACGGAAGCGATAGAGGAACAGTTAGCCGCTGCGCGATTAAACCTGCTGGAAACCCTTGCAGAACGGGTGGCGGAAAACATTCTGGCGCATCCCCGTGCCGTCAGGGTTTTTGTGCGCATCGAAAAGCTGGACCGTATTCCCGGAACGCTGGGCGTGGATATTGTGCGATCTAAAGTCGGTGCGCAGACCGGTTATACTGCGGATCAAGACATTAACCCGTTAATTGTCTTTATGCCGAACCAAGTGCTTTACGGGCCGGAACTGGATGCGTGGCTGAATGCGATTGCAAAACACGAACGCCCTGCAATCATTTGTCTTGAGCCGGCGGAAAAACAGCCCTCTGTGACCGGAATTTCGATGATCGACAGGCGTATAGGACTTTTGTCCATTGCGCAAAACGCCTGGTTTCTGGCGGCAAAAGACACGCGATGTGTTGTCGCCGACAACCGAACCGAGTTGGATTGGGCGATCAAAAATGGCCAACTATCGGTTTGGGCGCCGTCAAGAATAGTGCTTGATGCGGTCAAAAAACCTGAAGCGGGGCCAAATACGCCGCTGGCACTGGCCATGTGGTTCGCAAAAGAGTTTTTTGCCGATCGTACAATTCTGTTGCAGGGTTTTGACGGGGCGATCAATTCGGACCGGTTATTGCTTGTGGCAAAGCCGGACGACCTTTAGGCTGGTCCGTAAAATAGGGAGTGCGGAATGGATGTTTTGATCCGCGAAATAAACAAAAGCGATAGCGATATGTGGCTGCACATGTATCGGCAGCTTTTTCCGGAAAACACCGATGATGCGTTGATTGCGGAGATGGAGCGTATCTTCAAGTCGGGCAAAAGATCGGCCTATGTTGCACAAGTGAACGACCTGCCTGTGGGCTTTGCCGAATATGCTTTGCGCGATTACGCCAACGGCTGCCATTCCCAACCTGTACCCTTTCTGGAAGGTGTCTGGATCGACGCGGATTATCGGGGAAAGGGCATTGCCAAAGCACTTGTATCTTTCCTTGAACAAAAAGCCAGAATGGCCGGTTTTAAAGAGTTCGGCTCGGACGTTGAACTTAGCAATTACCCGTCACAACTGATGCATGAGCGCTTGGGCTTCAAGCAAACCGAAAAGGTTATTTTTTACCGCAAAATTTTGGATTGAAACCCATGGCGTATTTTAGACCCATTGCACAGACAGACCGCTGCCGCCCGAA
>DAOUQS010000056.1 GCA_030625465.1 Amylibacter sp.
TCGCCGCTTGGCAAACCTCACCTTGGGCCGCTTCCGCCGCCACTTCTTGTGCCGTCGCAAAGTCCAACCCCAATAGGGCCGCCATGGCCCCCACGCCCACAGGCACTGCGGCCTGCATTGCACGGCCCCGAATGCGCAACAAACGCGCAGTATCAGCCAAGGATATCGAACCTGCCGCACAAAGGGCTGAATATTCACCCAATGAATGTCCGGCCACAAAAGATGCCGCACTTAATTCAACGCCTTCCGCCTGCAAGGCTGCCATCGCGGCCATGGATGTTGCCATCAACGCAGGCTGCGCATTTTCCGTAAGCGTCAGGTCGGCAATGTCGCCGTCCCAGATCAGACCGGACAGGTCTTGCCCCAAGGCCTCATCCACGGTGTCAAATACCGCTTTGGCTGCAGGATAAGCATCCGCAAACCCCTTGCCCATTCCGATGGTTTGGGCACCTTGGCCCGGAAATACAAATGCGCGTGTCATGGTTCCCCCAGTTATCGTTGTCTTATCGGTCTATAACGGCACGAAACCATCGTCTACCCCTTGCATTCGCACACCACCGCAGTATAAGCCCCCAATCTTCCGCAAATTACTTTAACGCGGTCGCCTCTCGTATCTGGGCGCGGAAGACTAGCCCTGATTTTGAAGCACGCTTGAAAATGGTGAATAATATGGCGCTCTACGAGCACACATTTATCGCGCGTCAGGATCTTTCCAACGCGCAAGCCGAAGGTTTGATAGAACACTTCGGCGCTGTATTGGCTGACAACGGTGGTAAACTGGTTGATAGCGAATACTGGGGTCTGAAAACAATGGCCTACAAAGTTAACAAAAACCGCAAGGGCCACTACGGATACATGAAATCCGATGCCCCTTCAGCCGCCGTTCAGGAAATGGAACGCCTGATGCGCCTGCATGATGACGTGATGCGTATCATGACCATCAAAGTGGACGCGCATGAAGAAGGCCCATCTGTCGTTATTCAGGCCAAATCGGCCAAAGAAGAACGTCGTAGAAACCGCTAAAAGAGGACTTAACCCATGGCAAACAAACCATTTTTCCGTCGTCGTAAGTCCTGCCCGTTCTTGGGGGACAATGCACCCAAGATCGACTATAAGGACACGAAACTATTGCAACGCTACATATCCGAGCGCGGCAAAATCGTACCATCCCGTATCACCGCAGTCTCTGCCAAGAAACAACGCGAACTGGCAAAAGCCATCAAACGCGCACGTTTTCTGGCCTTGCTGCCATACGCTGTGAAGTAAGGAGAGAAACATGCAAGTTATCCTACTTGAACGTATCGCCAAGCTTGGCCAAATGGGCGACGTTGTGTCCGTGAAGCAAGGTTTCGGTCGTAACTTCCTGCTGCCGCAAGGCAAAGCATTGCGCGCAACAGACGCCAACAGGGCAGTATTTGAAGCACAAAAATCCCAACTGGAAGCCAACAATCTTGAAACCAAGAAAGAGGCCGATGCAGTAGCCGTTAAATTGGACGGCCAACAGTTCATCGTGATTCGCTCTGCGTCTGACGCGGGCTCGCTTTATGGTTCTGTCACAACACGTGACGCGGCAGATGCTGCAACCGAAGCTGGTTTTACAGTGAACAAAAAGCAAATTGCTTTGGACACACCGATCAAGGAACTGGGTCTGCACGACATGTCTGTTGTTCTACACCCGGAAGTGATCTGTAACATTCAGGTGAACGTTGCACGTTCACAAGAAGAAGCCGACATTCAGGCATCCGGCAAATCCATTCAGGATCTGGCCGCTGAAGCAGAAGCTGAAGCAGAGTTTGAAATTGCCGAACTGTTTGACGACATGGGTTCCGCCGCCGATGAATTCGGTGACGACGATGCAGCCCCTGCCGCTGCTGAAGAAGCATCGGAAGACGAAGCAAAAGCCTAGGCTTTCAGCTCACAACAAATTCAAAGGCCTGCCATCTCGGCGGGCCTTTTTCTTTGCCGCATACAAATTCTTTGCCTTGCGCGAAAAATAGCATAGCCTTGGATCATAAACGTATTTCCATCTATGGACGCTGGCATGACCGAAAACCCACTGACAATCGACGAAAGCATTAATGTACTGGGCGAGACGCTGCGCCCTTGTTCAAACAACCCTGTCACCGGCTTTTACCGTGACGGTTGCTGCAACACCGGCCCCGACGACAAGGGGCAGCATACGGTCTGTATCGAAGTGACCGCCGCATTTCTTGAATTTTCCAAATCACGCGGTAATGACCTGTCCACCCCACGCCCCGAATTCGGCTTTGCCGGCCTGAAACCCGGTGATCGCTGGTGCCTGTGCGCCGAACGCTGGGCCGAGGCAGACGCCTATGAAGCCGCCCCCCATGTCATCCTGCAAAGCACCCATATCAACACGCTTGAAATCATTCCCTTGGCAGTGCTGCGTACCAAGGCATTAGACATGAACTAAAGCATGATCTGATCATGCACTCCCCCACAGCATTTAGGGGATGAACTTCTGCTTAGAGCCCAAAAGGCTACACTAGGGCGTATAGACTTTTCGAAAATATTGTTATATTCACAATGCTGTTTAATCATGTAAGAGGAGACTAATTTTGGATAATAAAATTCATTTCACGGGCGCTTTGCTAGCAATATGCGCAGCATTTGCAACACCTATTCTGGCCGAGTCAGTGCCGGTTACAGTTGACAATTTCACCCGCGCCGAAACGCATGAGATTATGAAATCTTATGTGGATCACGTTGGTGTCGGAAAGCTCCTTCATATCCGAGTACCAACACCACTTGACAAGCAAAATGTCATTCGGATGAACCGTGATACGCTGTATTCAATTGGTGTGATCGACGTGACCAAACCAGTTTCAATTGTCAAACCGGACAGTGATCGGTTTCAGTCTCTGCTGCTGATCAACGAAGATCACTCGATGCTGCCAGCTATCCACGAAGACGGAACCTATACTCTGGGTCAGGAATTGGTGGGAACCCGTTACCTAGCTGTGATCTTCCGAACTTTTGCCAACCCGGACGATCCGGCGGATGTTGCAGAGGCGAATGCGCTACAGGACCAGATCCAGATCATTCAGGAGGATTCTGGCAGCTTTGAAATTCCGGACTGGGACCAAGAAGGCCTTAAGCGCGTTCGCGACGCGATCAACGTTCTTGCACTGACACGTACGGATACCAAGCCATATTTTGGCCAGAAGGCGTTGCTTAATCCGCTTTATCATCTTTTAGGAACGGCAGCAGGCTGGGGTGGAAATCCACCGGCAGGGGCCATGTACGCAATTGACGCTGTTGATGGTAATGATGGTAAAACGCCGTACACCGTTACAGTCAAAGACGTACCCGTTCACGGCTTCTGGTCTATCACGATCTATAACAAAGATGGTTTCATGGAACCAAACGATTTGGGCGTGAATTCTTACAATGGCGTAACTTCCACGGCCAATACCGACGGAAGCACAACACTCAATTTTGGTGGCTGCGACGATGGCCGGGTTAATTGCATACCGATCATGGACGGTTGGAACTATGCGGTCCGTATGTATCAGCCTATGGAAGAAATCATTTCCGGTGAATGGACCTTCCCTGATTTTACTCCCGCTGAATGAACGCCGTTTTGAACTAAATAGTAAAAGTGCGGTCGCATGACATGGCCGCACTTTTTGTAATTGCGGTCTAACACATCAGAACACAATATCTTCTTTGCTAAGTGACAAAGCCTCAGCACTGAAGTGATGAATGTTCAACGGCAGCTTTGTCCGCATAGCGGAAGTTGGGCTTTAAAAATTGAATGCACATAAAAGGACATTCAAATAATTATAACACCATTCTGTTCGCTCATATCGATGTAGCAAGAAACGGGCTGATACGCGGCTATGATGCACAAGACCGCATTGTCTATGGTTCCGGGCAGGTTACCAAGACCACGCAGGTTGAACAGACGATTAAAGCCCCAGTTTCACATTTTCCGAAACCGACAATTAAAACCCCGAAGCTGGTATTTCTGGCCTGACAAAGCAGATTTTCCCTGCCATCGTCCATTCAAAGATTCCATTATTCCGGAGGTTCCCATGGACTATCTAGCCACTAACGACATTCAAGACATTGTTGAAGCCGACCGCGAACATGTCTGGCATCACCTGATCCAGCATAAACCGTTTGAAACCAATGAGCCGCGCATCATGGTCGAGGGCAAAGGCATGCGGGTTTGGGACCAAAAGGGCAAAGAACATCTGGATGCAGTATCTGGCGGTGTCTGGACAGTAAACGTCGGCTATGGCCGTGAACGTATTGCCAATGCGGTGCGTGACCAGTTGGTCAAGCTGAACTATTTCGCACAATCCGCAGGCTCTATTCCGGGGGCGATCTTCGCCGAAATGCTGCTGGATAAAATGCCGGGCATGAAACGGGTTTATTATTCAAACTCCGGTTCTGAAGCCAATGAAAAAGTTTTCAAGATGGTGCGCCAGATCAGCCATAACAAATATGGCGGCAAGAAAAATAAAATCCTGTATCGCGACCGCGATTACCACGGCACCACCATCGCCACACTATCCGCAGGCGGTCAACAGGAACGCAACGCACAATACGGCCCGTTTGTACCGGGCTTTGTGGAAGTGCCGCATTGCCTTGAATACCGCAACCAGTTCGACAATGCCGAAGATTACGGTGCGGCTTGCGTCAAAGCGACAGAAGAAGTGATCTTGCGCGAAGGCCCCGACACCATCGGCCTGTTATGCCTTGAACCCGTCACCGCAGGCGGCGGCGTTATCGTGCCACCCAAAGGCTATTGGGAAGGTATTCAGGAACTTTGCAAAAAATACGAAATTCTGCTGCACATCGACGAAGTGGTTTGCGGCCTTGGGCGCACCGGCACATGGTTCGGCTATCAGCATTTCGGCATAAAACCCGACTTTGTGACCATGGCCAAGGGTGTGGCATCCGGCTATGCCGCAATTTCATGCACGGTGACCACCGAAGCGGTGTTTGACCTGTTTAAAAACAACGCGTCCGATCCGATGAACTATTTCCGTGACATATCCACCTTTGGTGGCTGTACCGCAGGGCCGGCAGCGGCGATCGAGAACATGAAGATCATCGAAGAAGAAGGTCTGTTGGAAAACTGCACCAAGATGGGTGAATATTGCCTGGGTTTACTGGAAGACCTAAAATCCAAACACGCCGTCATCGGCGACGTGCGCGGCAAAGGCCTGTTCCTTGGGGCTGAACTGGTCAAAGACCGCGACACAAAAGAGCCGATGGACGAAAAGCGCGTACAAGCGGTTGTCGGCGACTGCATGGCCAACGGTGTAATCATCGGGGCCACCAACCGGTCGGTGCCGGGCTTTAACAACACGCTTTGCCTGTCACCTGCCCTGATCTGCACCAAAGATGATCTGGACAAAATTGTAGGTGCGATGGATGCCGCCCTGACGCGGGTGTTTTCCTAAGCTCTAAACAGTATGAAGGGGTGGGTTATTTGTTGCATATTTGCAACAATCCACCCCTTCAAGCTACCCATTTGACCCCAAATAAGGCCAATTTAGGCACAAATGTGGCAAATATTTTCCCCACTACATCTGCCCCCGCAATGCGCACCCACCACAACATACCCCTATAAACACCTGTTTTCAGCTACTATTTCCAAACGCGAAACACAGTGTCTCGCGATACGCCCAAGTTTTTGCTTCTTAATTTCGCCACATTTGCTAAACCTGTCTCAACGAACAAGCGATCAACGCTATATCGACAGAAAAGAAAAATGAGGCTCACCCGGAACAACCCGTGGAAAGACAGCAGATAAAAACGGCACCATGACTGCCCGCTGGCACTTCAATCTGACCTATTCGTACCCTCCAAGTCTGGTCGGTCAGATAACAAGCCGCAAACCAGTCGCTGCAAGTCGATGTATATCGGCACCCGCCCTTTGAAATCTCTGGCATGTCATCCACATTCGCAACTGCAGCTCTAGCTACAACAACAGCTGCATTTGCAACCCCAAGCGCGGCGGTCATATCGGGAGAAGTGATCGCCGCCGCACTGGGAACCCATGTTATCACTGCTTGTTATATAACACCTACTCCGGCCAGAGATGCACCTTGCTCTCTGGCCTTTTTTACGGCAGTTTTCAGGCAACCTTATGGGCTGAATTATCATGTTGAAAAAAAGCGTTAAAACCATCCTGAACGGCCTGTCTGTGGCGGTTTTTGTGATTGATGCGGAAAAAATCATCCGGTTCAGCAACGATGCCGCCAAAACGCGTTTCGGGGCGGATTTGAAGGATCAGAACCTGTCCATCATCATCACGGACCAGAAATGTATAAATGCGGCAAACCAAGTGTTGAATGATGAAGTTGCTACCGTTTCACTGGAAATAACCTTTCAGGATGTCGTGCCCACAACGTTTCGTTTCATCATCACGCGTCTTGATGCGGAACGGGTCGGCGGTGACGCCCGTGCAATCATCAGTCTGGAAGATATCAGCCATATTCGCGAAGCCGAACAGATGCGCATCGATTTTGTTGCCAATGTCAGCCACGAACTGCGCTCGCCTTTGACATCCCTGACAGGTTTCATTGAAACCCTGCAAGGCCCGGCTAAAAATGACAAAGTGGCGCAAACCCGTTTTCTTTCTTTGATGGCAAGTGAGGCACAACGTATGAGCCGCCTGATCGGCGATCTGTTATCCCTTTCAAAACTGCAAGCCCGCGAACGTGTAGCCCCCGGCGAAGCCATTGATATCACCGCGATTTTACGCCGCGTATCCGCATCACTTGAACCGCTTACAATGCGCGAAGAAACAACCATATCACTGATTATGGCACCCTATCTGCCGGATGTGACCGGTGACGCGGATGAGCTGACCCAAGTGTTCCAGAACCTGATTGAAAACGCCATTAAATATAGTCATAGAAACAGCATAGTCGAAGTGGTGGCCGAGCGTGATCCAAGCCATGAAAACCAGCTGCGCATATCTGTGCGCGACCACGGCGAAGGCTTGGACCCCATCCATATCCCCCGCCTGACAGAACGGTTCTACCGCGTCGACAAGGGGCGTTCGCGCAATATGGGTGGCACAGGTCTAGGGCTGGCGATCGTCAAACACATCTTGATCCGCCACCGTGCCTATCTGCATATCGACAGCAAGCCGGGACTGGGCAGCACCTTTTCGGTGTTCTTGCCCATAGCCGGCATATAGCTAAATTACACTGGCAGCCCATGCGCTTTGCAGCTATCGTGGCCCAAGGCCGCAGGGGACAGCTATGACAGACAAACCATATGTGATTTTAACAATGAAGTGGGGCACACTTTACCCGGCGGATTATGTGAACGTCCTTTATAATGCCTGCTCAAAGTTTCTGGACCATCCGTTCCGGTTCGTCTGCATGACCGATGATGCCACGGGCATTATTGATGGCGTCGAGATTTTTCCGATCCCTGAAATGGAAATGGGTGAAACCCGTTTCGCCTTTGGCTGTTGGCCCAAACTATCGGTATTCAAGAAAGACCTGTTCGGGCTGGAAGGCCGCGCCATGTTTATCGACCTTGATACGGTTATCGTCGGCGATATCACCCCGATGTTTGAAGCTTCGGGCGGTGTTGTATTGATCCGCGAATGGCGCCGGCTGATAGACTATTTCCGCAAACGCAAGGTTAACGGCATGACCTCGATCTTTGCTTTCACGCTGGGTCAGCAATCACAAATCTATGAAAAATTCATGGAAAATCCGGATTATGCCTATG
This sequence comes from Amylibacter sp., assembly GCA_030625465.1. GTDB lineage: Bacteria > Pseudomonadota > Alphaproteobacteria > Rhodobacterales > Rhodobacteraceae > Amylibacter. The sequence continues at coordinate 7,732 of DAOUQS010000056.1, forward strand.
AAAACTACCGCTCGGAACAACGCTGGGTGACGGATTACGCCACCGACATGCAATTTTGGGGCCCGAAACAAGTAGTTAGCTTCAAACGCGATCTGCTGGCACCACCCCTGCTGAACCGCTTCATACCACCCAAAGAACCGGATCCAGAGACCGCTGTCGTGGCCTTTCACGGCGTGCCGCGCCCGATTGATGTGGTGCCCGACAATAACGAACCTTGGGGCAAGTGGTCACGCTGGGGTCGCGGCCCGGTTAAATTCGTCCGTGATTTCTGGATTGATAACGGCGGCACAGACCCGACCTGAGTTTTACGCCGGTTTTCCTAAAACCCGAATGTAGTTTCATTCAAACCAAATGCCGTCCCATATTCCTTTTTAAGCTGGCTCTTGCAGCAAATTTCCCCATACTCCGCCCACGGGGAGAGCCACTTTATGAATCACCATCAGCCGGACCTTGATACTTCACCCGAAGTGTCCGACGAAATTCGCAAAACCACCTGTTATATGTGCGCGTGCCGTTGTGGCATCAACGTGCATATGAAAGACGGCAAGGTGAAGTATATCGAGGGCAACCGCGATCATCCGATCAACAAAGGCGTGCTGTGCGCCAAGGGCTCTGCTGGTATAATGCAGCATTATTCGCCAGCGCGACTGCAAGCCCCTTTGAAGCGGGTTGGCGCGCGCGGTGAGGGCAAGTTTGAAACGATAAGCTGGGATGAAGCCTTTGATATTGCTGAAAAATGGTTAAAACCCATCCGCGAAAAAGCCCCGCATAAACTGGCGTTTTTCACTGGTCGCGACCAGTCGCAATCCCTGACCAGCTTCTGGGCGCAGCAATTCGGCACCCCGAATTATGCCGCCCACGGCGGGTTTTGCTCGGTTAACATGGCAGCGGCCGGCATCTACACCATGGGTGGCGCATTTTGGGAATTTGGCGTACCCGACTGGGACCGCACCAAGATGTTCATGATATTCGGGGTCGCCGAAGACCACGACAGCAATCCGATCAAAATGGGCCTGTCAAAACTCAAGGAACGTGGTGCCAAAATCGTTGGCGTCAATCCGGTACGCACCGGCTATACCGCCATTGCCGACGAATGGGTCGGTATCACGCCGGGCACCGACGGTTTGTTCGTGCTGGCAATGATCCATGTTCTGCTGAAAGCCGGCAAGGTCGATCTGGAATATCTGATGCGCTACACCAACGCGCCGATGCTGGTGAATATGGATGAAAATTCCGATGAATACGGGCTATTGTTACGCGATGTGCATGGCCAGTTCATGGTGCAGGACCGTGTCACAGGCAAACCCATGGCCTTCGATAAAAAGGGCGTGAAACCGGTATTTTCAGGCGAGGTTACCTACCAAGGCACCAAATACATCCCCGTCTTCCAGTTGATGGCCGAAAAATACCTGTCGGACGAATACACCCCCGAAGCAGTCGCCGAGCGTTGCGGTATACCCGCCGAAACCATCCGCCGCTTGGCGGCAGAACTGGCCCATGTGGCGTTTGAACAGGAAATCACCATTGATCAGCCGTGGACGGACTGGAAGGGCGAAAAGCACCGAACCATGACCGGACGGCCCGTATCATTTCACGCCATGCGCGGAATATCGGCGCATTCCAACGGCTTTCAGACCTGCCGCGCCATTCACCTGCTGCAAATCCTGCTGGGCAGCGTCGAGGTGCCGGGCGGTATGCGTTTCAAACCGCCCTACCCCAAACCCGTCGGCATCCACCCGACCCCGCACAGCTACGCCACACCGGGCGGGCCGCTGAACGGCCCCCATCTGGGCTTCCCGACGGGGCCGG
>DAOUQS010000051.1 GCA_030625465.1 Amylibacter sp.
TGAAGACCAAGAGCAATAAGGACGGGACATCAACATCGCCATAAGGCGAGCAAAGGAAACCGTTATGAACTTGATTGCACAGCTAGAAGCTGAACAAATCGCAAGCCTTGGCGCAGACATCCCTGACTTCAAACCAGGTGATACCGTGCGTGTCGGCTACAAAGTAACCGAGGGCACGCGCTCTCGTGTACAGAACTACGAAGGCGTTTGCATTGCACGTCAGGGCGGCGGCACAATCGCTGCATCCTTCACAGTGCGCAAAATATCTTTCGGTGAAGGCGTGGAACGTGTGTTCCCGCTATATTCAACAAATATCGACAGTATCGCAATTGTTCGCCGTGGCCGTGTGCGTCGCGCGAAATTGTACTACTTGCGTGATCGTCGCGGTAAATCTGCACGTATTGCGGAAAAAACAAACTACAAACCTAAATCTGCGAAATAGGAGCGGTAAAAATGAAAAAAGAACTGCACCCGGATTATCATGCCATCACTGTCCAAATGACAGATGGCTCTACTTACGAAACACGCTCAACATACGGCGAAGAAGGCTCCACCTTGGTGCTGGATATCGACCCGTCAGCACACCCGGCATGGACCGGCGGCAACCAAAAATTGATGGATGCCGGCGGACGCGTTTCCAAGTTTAAAAAGAAATACGAAGGTCTGGGATTTTAGAAACCATACCTTTACGACATTTGAAAAGCCGTTCCTTTGGGGCGGCTTTTTTCATTTGCCTGTAAACCCGGTCGTTTCCACGCTTCCCATTCTACAAACAATATTGTAATCGAACAGCCAATATCGCATAGTCGCGACAAAACCCGTATTTAAGGGTAATGGGGTAATTGAATGGCGCATATAATTGTTTTCGGCAACGAAAAGGGCGGCTCGGGCAAGTCTACGACGGCAATGCATGTTCTAACGGCACTTTTGCGGTCGGGAAAAACTGTTGGCGCACTGGATCTTGATTTACGCCAGAAGACGTTAACCCGCTATATCCAGAACAGAATTTTATATATTGAACGCACCGGCATCCGCTTGCCCTATCCGGAAACTGCCGTGCTGAAAAAGCCCGCCGAACTGGGAATGGAGCCGGGCTTTAATGCCACTTTGCGCGCCTTTCAGGACGGCATCGCACAGCTGGACCAAACCAATGAATTTATCGTCGCGGATTGCCCCGGCAACTACACGCAACTTAGCGAACTGACCCATGCCATGGCCGACACTTTGGTCACACCAATGAACGACAGCTTTGTCGATTTTGATCTTCTGGCCCGCGTTGACGGGGAAACCAACAAGGTTATCGGCCCTTCAATCTATTCCGAAATGGTCTGGAAAGCACGCAAGGCACGTGCGGAAACCGGTTCGCGCCCGATGAACTGGTTCGTGACCCGCAACCGCATGCACGCCCTTGCAATGAAGAATAAACGCCGTGTTGGTGATGCGCTGGAAGATCTTGCAAGACGCATTGGCTTCACCTTGATCCCCGGGTTTTCCGACCGGGTGATTTTCAAGGAATTGTTCCCCAAAGGGCTGACCCTGCTGGACTTGCAAGATGTCAGCGACGACCCCTTAAGCATGTCCAATCTGGCCGCACGTCAAGAAGTGCGCGATCTGGTGAATGCACTTGGCTTGCCGGGTGTCGAGATCGGCTTTTAAGCCACCGCAATATTACCCAATCAACTTCCCGGGGACACCGTCACGCAGGTTTGCAAACGTGCGCGCAGGCGTGAACATGCCTTGTTGGCATCCGCTTGCGACAATCCCACGAAACGCGCCCGATATAGACGCGCACCATTAACGATGGCGGGCGATATTCTACGTTTGGCACCCTCTAGCGGGCCCAGATTGCTAAGGGCGGATTTAAGCAATGCTTTTTCAGCCTCGAACTTGCTGCCAAAGGCCCCAAGCTGAACCGACCACGCCTGTTCGGACGCCGATGCGCGCGTCACAACGCGCGGTTCTGTCGGCACTGGTGGCGCCATAAGGGAAACCACGACCACATCCTCGGTCCGCATCATTGGCTTTGTGGTTTGTGGCAAAGACGGCTTGTCGTGGCTTACAGCCTGCAAGATAGCATTTTCAACCGCAGACCTATCACTTTTAGCGACAAGCACCGGCGCGGACATGACCCGCATCTTGGGAATGGGGCTTGTACGCACCGCACCTGATACCGCTACTTTGATAATTTTCGGACGCTCCATAATGACAGGCGCGATTTTAGCGGGCCGCTTTTCCGCAAGCCGCGTATTCACCCGACCAAATCCCATGTCCAGCAATTCCGCCACACGTTTATTGCGTCTGGCCGACGTTCTGCCACCAAACACTGTGGCAATCACACGTTTGTTGCCGCGATGCGCCGAGGCCACCAGATTGAAGCCCGCCGCATTGGTGTAACCGGTTTTAATCCCGTCCGCCCCGCGATAGCTGCCCAGCAGCTTGCGGTTTGTATTGTAAACCTGCCTGACACCCGCATCTGTGGTTCTGCGCGAAAACAGATTATAATATTGCGGATAATCATAAAACAGACGGCGCCCCAAAAGCGTCATATCACGCGCCGTCGACAGATGGCCCGAACGGGTCAGACCATGTGCGTTCTTGAAGGTTGTATGTTTCATTCCCAGCCGGCGGCCGGTTTCGGTCATGCGCCGCGCGAAAGCCGCTTCACTACCCGAAATCGCCTCACCCAATGCGGTTGCCGCATCGTTGGCGGATTTGACCGCAGCACCACGAATAAGGTAGCGCATGGTTATTTTCTGGCCGGCTTTCAATCCAAGCTTGGACGGAGGCTCATTCGCGGCATTTCTGGAAATCCTGACGGATGTATCCAAAGAAATCTCGCCACGCTCAATCGCTTGAAACACCACATAAAGCGTCATCATTTTTGTCAATGATGCGGGATGCAGACGCGTGTCGGCATTGCGTGAATGCAGGATTTGCCCGGTACGGGCGTCCATAACCACGGCCGCATATGGCGCAGCAAAACTGCTGTTTGACGTCGTTACAATTATAAAAATGGAAACGACTACTGCCGTTAACCAGTCTTGGATTTGCCTTAGCATCGGTTGCTCCGATATCTGCTGTTACTGCCTCGTCCGCTTTTCGCGGTTTTATTACTAAAAGCATAACATGCTACCCGAGTACATAAATATATTTATTTTCAGAAACTTATTTGTTGTTGTTACAGCAACAAATACGCAAGCCATCCGCTAAATTCGCCAAGCAAACACAACATCTTGTGGTTTGAAAAATACGTACCACTAAAGTTTGAACTGCAAAAATACCTGATTTCAGGCGAAATGGCCTTTTCACTTTTCATATTCGCGATATACAATTGTCAGGAACCTGCATTGGATAATTCGGCACCATGACAATCAAAACCACATCATCCAATAAAGATATGCCGGATAATGAAACCGGCGTTGTCACCAAGACAAAACCCAAAACCGCAAAGCCGCCTTTGTATAAAGTTCTTCTGCTGAATGACGACTACACGCCAATGGAATTTGTCGTGCATATACTGGAACGCTATTTTGCCATTGATAACCAGACCTCGGTCGAGATTATGATGACGGTCCACAAAAAAGGTGCTGCAATAGTCGGGGTTTTCTCGCATGATATTGCGGAAACCAAAGTGGCGCAGGTCATGGACCTTGCCCGTAAAAACGAACACCCGCTGCAATGCACAATGGAAAAGGAATAGGCACCTGCCTGACCCGATGATGACCCGAAATTCCCGCCTTGCCAAACTGTTTGAAACTATAACAGATGACCTGCCGACAATAGGCCCGATCCTTGTGATCCGCGCGACCGGCAATCCCGCCTACCACGCCTTTGATCCGTCCACACTTCATTGCACCCAAAGCTTCAAGCCAGATGTCGACACACTGGAACGCATGGGCCTGACAACACACCGGGCGATCCCCGAAAACGCCACGGCCGCGATTGTGGAACTGACCCGTTCCAAACCGGAAAACCTGTCGAATATAGCCAAGGCCCATGCCGCTTTAAACCTTGGTGCCACACTCTATATTGACGGCGCGAAAACCGACGGTATCGACAGTATTTTGAAAGCCGTGAAAAAACTGACCGTTATCGACGGCAGTTATTCAAAAGCACATGGCAAAACCATTTGGCTGACAAAAAATCAAAATGACAACCCGTTCCAGAACTGGCTTGGCCTGACCGATTGCCAGAAAAACAAGGATGATTTCTGGACAGTCCCCGGCATTTTCAGCGCCGATGCAATTGATCCCGCCAGCGCAATGTTATGTGAAAATATCACACAACCGCTTATAGGCAAAGGCGCCGACCTTGGCGCCGGTTGGGGCTATCTTGGCCAGCACGCTTTGCAGGAATACCCGAAGATCACCCATATTGATTTATACGAGGCCGAACAGATCAGTCTGGATTGTGCCCAAAAGAATATCACCGATGCACGCACGGATTTCCATTGGTGCGATATTCAGGAAATGCCGGTTAAACCCGCCTACGATTTCATCCTGATGAACCCGCCATTCCACGTATCGCGCAAGGCCGACCCGGCCATTGGGCGCGCATTTATCGCGAAAGCCGCAAAAATGCTAACATCAAAAGGGCGTTTGTGGATGGTTGCAAACAAACAACTGCCGTATGAGGCCTGTTTGAACGACCATTTCAACACTTGGGACTACGTCAAGCAAACAAATCAATATAAAATCATCCACGCACGGCGGCCAAAATAGCAAACTGGCACTGCCGGATAGATTCCATTAGGTTGCGGCAACAGAATCACAAGGATGCAAAGCCCCATGTCTTTTTCGATCAAAGGGAAAACCGCTATTGTCACAGGTGCCGCCAACGGTATCGGTCTGGCCATTGCACGGCATTTCATCGACCAGGGCGCCAATGTCATGTTGGCCGATATCGACGAAGACAAACTTTGTGCCGAAAGTGCCGCGATTGGGTCGGAACGCGCACAGTGTTTCGGCGGTGATCTATGCCAGAAACTGACGGTCGCCAACCTTCAGTCGGCAACCATTGATGCCTTTGACCGTATTGATATTTTAGTAAACGCCAGTCGTCAGGTACTGCCATCAAACCCGCTTGACGCCAAAGAGGACAGCTTCGAAGCCCTACTTAAACAAAACGTATTGTCCAACCTGCGCCTGACACAATCAGTAGTAAAACTGATGATAAGACAGGCAAAAACAGATGGCGACACCAGTTCCAACACCATCGGCACGGTCATCAATCTTAGCTCGATCGCATCAGACCGCACCCATCCGGATTTGCTGGCCTATTCAGTCAGCTGTGCCGCCCTGAATCAAATGACACGTTCATTGGCCGTAAGTCTTGCCAAAGACCGGGTCCGGGTCAATGCGGTCGCCATTGGCTCGGTCATGTCGGCCAATTTGCAAGAAGTTTTGCAAGAGGATGATGACCTGCGCGACCGGGTGATCGCCATCACACCCATGGGCCGCATAGCCGAGGCACAGGAAGTCGCGGAAGTCGTACAATTTCTGGCGGCTGGCAGTTCCAGTTTCATGACAGGACAAATTCTGAACGTCGACGGCGGACGGACATTAATCGACCCGCTGGAAACAGCTGTAAACTAAAAAGCCCCCACCAGATGGCAGGGGCTTTTGCAATTCATCAAAAACTGACGTTATTTTTTTTCGCTGCCGTCCTTTGGCAGGTTGAACAGGCTGTCCGCATCAATAACAGGTTCTTCTTTTGGCTTATCATCCGTCAATGTAAAGTTTTCAAACGCGCTCAAGGCACCCGGTATTTTGGGTTCTTCCGGCATGTGCAAAGACTGCTCGGTCGACAGAAGCTTCATGCGCTCCTCTTCCGACATAACGCCGCCTTCTTTTTCTTTTTTCTTGGCGGCTTTTTGTACAGCGGCATCCAGCTCAAGCTGTTTACACAGGCCCAAAGCTACGGGGTCAATCGGCTGGATGTTGGCGATATTCCAGTGTGTCCGGTCACGCAAGGCCATGATTGTGGGCTTCGTTGTACCAACCAGTTTCGAAACCTGACCGTTGGTAAGCTCGGGGTGAAACTTCACCAGCCATAAAATAGCCGCCGGGCGATCCTGACGTTTTGACAGCGGCGTGTAACGCGGACCACGGCGTTTTTGTTCACCGTCGGCAGCCGCGTAATACATCAGTTCCAGTTTGTGGATTGGCTTGTCTTCGCCTTTTTTGATCTCTTCACGGGTCAGTTGGTTATTGGCGATAGGGTCAAAACCTTTGATGCCTTGGGCGACTTCGCCGTCGGCAATACCGTTCACTTCCAGTTCGTGCAGACCACAAAAATCCGAGATCTGTTTAAAACTTAAAGTCGTGTTATCAACCAGCCAGACAGCGGTCGCTTTTGCCATAATCGGTAGTGCCATTTTGCGTTCCTTTCGCATACAACTTGCCCGTGCCGAGAATCGGGTACCAGCCATTTTAGCCAGTGAACTTTCCGTTTCAAGAGGGGGAATTCAATGTCTATATAGACGCGAATCATCAAAAGGAAAAGCTCTAATGTTACGGACGGTTTTAGCCATGCTTTTTCTGGCACTTCCCGCACATGCGCAGGGCGAACGCGCAGGTGATTTTGATTACTACGTCATGTCGCTGTCATGGACACCCACATGGTGTAATTTGACAGGTGATGCACGCCGCTCGCCGCAATGCGAAACAGGGCGCGGCTTTGGCTTCACCCTACACGGGCTTTGGCCGCAATACACAGATGGGGGTTATCCCAGCTTTTGCCGGACAACCGCCCGCAACCCGTCACGCAACATGAGCAATGACATGGCCGATATTATGGGCACCAGCGGCCTGGCATGGTACCAGTGGAAAAAACACGGCCGCTGCGCGGGGATCAGTGCGGCGGATTACTACGCATTATCACGCAAAGCCTACGCCAGCGTGACCCGCCCGACAATTTTCCGCAAACTGAAACGCGACATAAACCTACCCGCATCCGTGGTTGAAGAGGCCTTTATGGAAGCCAATCCGACACTGCTGCAAAACCAGATCACCGTCACCTGCAAGGCCCATAAAATCCAGGAAGTACGGATTTGCCTAAGCAAGGATTTGGAGCTGGTGAAATGCGGATACGATGTATCACGCGATTGCGCCTTGCGCGATGCCGGGATGGGAATGATGCGTTAAGATCAAGACCCATTAACCCTGCACCTACCAGCTTGATGCGCTTTAACTTCTCCTACTCCCCCAATCGCAAGTCAACCATTTCACGTCCATCCTGTATTTCTAGCGCAAAATAGTTAACAAACCATATCGCCCCGTTTTCACGACCTAATACAGACACTGATTTTCGAATATATTGCCGGATATCAACCCTGCGTGCGCAACATAATCTTACCCATATGCGCGCCCGCTTCCATACGCGTATGCGCATCATTTGCGTCACACAAATCAAACACCTGATCTATCACAGGCGCCAAGCGACCCGTTTCAATCATGGGCCAGACTTTCGTGCGTAATTCATCTGCAATCCGCGCTTTTTTCAGCGTGCTTTGCGGGCGTAAAAACGACCCCGTTAGGGTCAATTCCCTGGCCATTATATCAATCAAATTTACAGTCACTTTCGGGCCTTGCAAAAACGCGATATTAACCAGCCTGCCGCCACGCCCCAAAGCCTTAAGGTTGCGCGGCGTATATTCGCCGCCAACCATATCCAGAACCACGTCAACACCGCGCCCGTCTGTCGTGTTCAATGCAGCCTGCACAAAGTCATCTTCACGGTAGTTCACCGCCATATCCGCGCCTATTTCCAGACACTTAGCGCATTTTTCGCCCGATCCCGCAGTCGCGACAACACGCGCACCAAACAGCTTTGCCAGCATGATCGCAGTGGTGCCGATACCGCTGGTTCCACCATGGATCAGCAGGGTTTCACCCGCTTGCAAACCTGCCTTGATAAACAGGTTGAACCAGACCGTAAAAAAGGTCTCTGGCAGGGCTGCCGCAGCAGCAAATTCCAGGCCTTTGGGCACTGGTAAAATATGCGCGGCATCGGTTAGCGAATAATCCGCATAACCACCCCCCGGCAACAGCGCACAAACCGCATCGTCAACGGCCCAGTTTGTGACCCCGGCACCAAGGGCCGCGATCACCCCGGCGCTTTCCAGCCCCAACAAATCAGAGGCACCTTTGGGCGGATTATAAAGCCCTGCGCGTTGCAAACAGTCCGGGCGATTAACCCCTGCGTAATGGTTTTCGATTAATACTTGGCCATAGCCGGGTTTTGGAATGGCTCGCTTCGAAATCTGCAGAACCTCTGGCCCGCCATGTTTTGAAATCTCGATAACGCGCATCATTTATGCCACCTCTTGCCGGCTGAACCTTGAATGGGAATAATCCCAGTAAATCTCACGCGCTCGCATTGTGATCGGGCAATCAGGCATCACGCGATCCTGATATTTTGCAACCGGCATAACCTTGGCAATATTACCGGTGCAAAAAATCTCGTCCGCTTTGTCAAAATCGTCCAGCACCATGGTGGTTTCAGTGACTTTCACACCATCGGCCCGCAGCAATTTGATCACCCTTTGGCGGTTCAGCCCATTCAAAAAAGTCCCGTTGGGAACAGGCGTAAACACCTCACCATCCCGTACCGCAAACACATTGGTCGAGGCGGTTTCCGCCACGTTCCCGTCAATATCCAGCGATAGCGCATTATTGAAACCGCGCTTGCGGGCATCCGCCATGATGCGCCCGTTGTTGGCATAAAGCGAGCCTGCCTTGGCCTCTGTCATCGCCATATCTTGGCGCGGGCGGCAATAGGGGGAAACCGTCAAAGCGAATGTGCCGATCTTGGGCATCGGCAGTTCTTCGATACAGATCGAGAAACCGGTGCTTGACGGATCAACATCTATAATCCCCGGCGTGCCCTCTTTTGCCCACATCATCGGGCGGATATAAAGTTCCGCATCAGGGGCGAACATCTTGCAGCCTTCTTCGCACAGGCCGAAAACAGTGTCGGCATCGACCGGTGCAATCATGCCCATCACTTCGGCAGAATGGATGATGCGTTTGCTGTTCAAAATCAGATCAGGGCGCACGCCCTCGAATTGGCGCGCACCGTCAAACACCTGGCTGCCAAGCCATGCCGCATGATCTGCCGCACCGATTATCGGCGTGTTGCCTTCGTGCCAGCGACCTTCGTAATAGGTAACTATTTTTCCGCCTAAACCCATGTCAAATCCTTCACGTTAAGATTTTGGGTAACTTTATTTTGCACATCACTCAAGTCAGAACAGTCCTCTAGTAAAAATTAAAGGGGCTGTCCTAGATAACCAACTTATGACATCTCTGTTTTGCCCGGCAAATCATCCGGTGCATGGGTTTCGGGCTTCTGGACCGTTGGCAGGAATGCCGCAAACGCTTTCGCCAGCGGGTTATCTTTCAGCTTGGCTTTCACCGTTTCGAACTGCATCACATTATCAATACGACGATCCAGAAATGCCCATGTTTCAACAGAACCTTCACTGTCATCCCCCAGCCAGAACAGCAAGGTGGATGAGTATACGGCCGAAAGTGTCGCCCGTTTAGTGTACCAGTTCACATCGGTCGATGTGTCACCCAATGCATCCCAAATTTTGTCCGTTGTGGCCCACAAGGCTTGTGCGCCTTCGGCGGCATACATAGGCAATGCGAACAGGCCAACACCACGCCGGACTGCCTCTTTTTCATTAGCCACAGCCTCAATGCGTAATTGCACGGCCCTAGCGATACGGTCGCGAAAACGCATCTCGGACAGATCAGTTGCCGCCAGCGCATCCAGCATATCTGTGTCAGCCATGCG
>DAOUQS010000148.1 GCA_030625465.1 Amylibacter sp.
CGGCATGGCAGTGGCACAAGCGCAGCAATCCGTGTCGGAACTGACACGGCGTTTACGGGCCAAGGGCAAGAATGTACGCTTCGGTATTCATCCCGTCGCGGGGCGTTTGCCGGGCCACATGAATGTGCTGCTGGCCGAGGCCAAAGTCCCTTATGACATCGTGCTGGAAATGGATGAGATTAACGACGATTTCCCTGAAACTGACGTGGTGATGATTATCGGGTCAAACGACATCGTAAACCCCGCCGCACAAGAAGACCCCAACAGCCCTATCGCGGGCATGCCGGTTCTGGAAGTGTGGAAAGCTAAAACCGTAATCGTGTCGAAACGCGGTCAGGGCACGGGTTATTCAGGCATTGAAAACCCGCTGTTCTTTAAAGAAAACACGCGGATGCTTTATGGTGATGCCAAGGCATCACTGGACTTGCTGTTGGGTTTTATCAGTTAATACTTAAAGGGGCCTTTTGGCCCCTTTTAATTCTTCGCGATATGCCTGTTCAACCGTTTGTTTACATATCCAAACAACCCGATGATCAACAGCGTGAAGCTGATGAAATACAGTGCGATGATCGGGTAAGGCACGAAGGGGTTGAAGGTTTTGTCGGCGAAATAGCTGGCGTAGTATAGTGCATCACCTTCTTGGCGCCATGCGGGGAAGCTGGAAAAGAATACCAGTGCCGTGGCGTGGAACAGGAAAATAGCCTCATTCGTGTAGCTGGGCCATGCAAGGCGCAGCATGGTGGGGAAGGATATCCGCCAGAAAACCTGACGTTTGGACATGCCGATGGCATATGCCGCTTCGATGTCGCCCTTGGGGATGGATTGCAGTGCGCCGTAGAAAATATTGGCGGTGTAGCCTGCGGTATTCAGGAACAAGGTGATCAGCGCGCCCAGCCATGCTTTGGTCAGCCATCTGGTTTCCACTGTGATCTCGATAAAGCCCAGATTAATGTCCCAGCCCATTTTCGGGATCAGCACGAAAACCTCGTAGATCAGGAAAAACTGGATAAACAGCGGAGAGCCGCGAATGATGAAAATAAAGGTGCGTGCGGGAACGCGGAAAAACGGGTTATCGCTGCTGCGTCCCAAGGCAAGGGACACGGCGAAGAAAAAGCCAAGTGACAGGGCAAGGACTGCAAAGTAGATGTTCCAGATCATGCCGGATCCGATCAGGACGATTTGATCACAAAGCGTAAAATCGGTCTTGGGCAACAGCCGCTCGCCAATACCGATCGAGCGCAGGGCGTAGTTGGTGAAGGTTTCATAACAACTCATGCCATGCCCGCCGCTGTGTTCTGGCCGCGTGACAGCTTGTGCATCAAACGGTCAAAGACTTTTTCGCTGACCCAGGTCAGGAACAGGTAGAAGACCAGAAGAAATAGAAAGTACCCCAGTCGCCAGTCGCCGTGCGGGTAGGCAAAACGGTGGGTTTTCGAGCCACCCAGTTCGCGGGCCCAATAAACAATATCCTCAACCCCGAGCAGGAACAACAAAGGGGAGGCTTTGATCAGGATCATCCACAGATTGGACAGGCCGGGCAGGGCGTAGACCCACATTTGCGGCAGGTGGATGCGGCGGAAAATCTGCTTGGGTGACATACCGAACGCCGCCCCGGTTTCCAACTGTCCTTTGGGAACCGCATTTAGCGCCCCGTGGATTGTATTGGCGGCAAAAGCCCCGAACACGATGGCAAAAGCAATGGTTGCCAGTATGAATCCGTAGGTTTCATGCACCCATTGCGGTGAGCTGCTGAGCGGCATTTTAGCTGCCGTACAGACCACGAAATCATTGCCTTGCCGGATTGGTTCTGACCAGTCGGAGCATTTTATTTTATGGCGAATAACCTCGATCCCCTGATCCATCGCTATGGGGACAAACAGGAAAAAGATAATATCGGGTACGCCGCGCACCATGGAGGTATAAATTGTGCCGAACCAGCGCAAGGGGGCGAACGAAGCGCGCTGTGCAAGGGCGCCGGTAAAGCCGAACAGCAATATAAACGGAACAGTCAGGGCCAACAGGCCAAGCACGACGATAAAGCTGAAATAAAAGCTTATGTGCTTGCCATTGGTCAAGTAGCAGGACCACCACTGGAAGCCTTCGATTAGCTTGGGATCAGTACAATATTCAAACATTTATATGCCGACTTGAAAAAAGGGCCGCGCATTTTGCGCAGCCCCGGATTTTAAATCAATAACCGGCTTTGCGGCCGTCAAACCACTTGGCGATCATTGTGTTCAGACTACCGTCCGCTTTCATCGATGCAATTGCGGCTTCAAACTTGTCGCGCAATTCCTTGTCGCTTTCGCGCACGCCCATGCCGACACCGCCACCGATGGCAACGTCGTCACCCACGAATGCCAATGTGCCACCTGATGCGTCAACGACGTCTTTCAGGGCTGCGTGGTCGGCCAGAACACTGTCTGCCTCACCGTTGCGTACTGCGGCAATGGTGTCTTCCATTGTGGCAAACTCAACAACTGTTGCATCTGATGCCGCGATAAAAGCGGCCTGGATTGTTGCGGTTTGGGCGGCAACAACGCCGGTGGTTGCAGAGGCATCCGCACTGGAAAGCGCAACATATGAAGACGGATCAGCGGGGAAATATTCCGATGTAAAATCAATCACTTCATCGCGTTCCGCTGTGATGGACATGCCGGCCATGATGGTGTCGTAGTTGCCGGACACAAGGTTTGGAATAATGCTGTCCCAGTCGTTTGTGACCCATGTGCATTCCAGATTGGCGCGCTTGCACAGCTCGTCGCCCAGTTCGCGTTCGTAGCCATCCACCTCACCGTTGTCGTTGATGAAGTTGTAAGGGGCGTATGCACCTTCTGTACCCATACGCACAACCTCACCTGCCATTGCAGATGTTGCGGTAATGGCGACGATTGCGGCACCTGCCAGTAGTTTTGTTAAAGTCATCTAAGTTCTCCCTTTCGTGACTTGGGTTTCAATTATAACGAACTTGCCAGAAAGGCCCGGCAGCGTTCGGATTTCGGGTTTTCGAACACCTGTTTGGGCGTTCCCATTTCTTCCACCAGTCCCTGGTGAAGAAACATTACAGTGTCGCTAACCTCGCGGGCGAAGCCCATTTCATGGGTTACGACAATCATTGTGCGGCCTTCATCGGCCAATGCGCGCATGACTTTCAGCACTTCGCCGACCAGTTCCGGGTCAAGCGCGGATGTGGGTTCATCGAACAACAAAACCTTGGGCTCCATTGCCAGCGCGCGCGCAATGGCGACACGCTGTTGCTGGCCGCCAGATAGCTGGCTTGGATAGCTGTCCGCCTTTTCCGCAATGCCGACTTTTTCCAGATATTTCAGGGCCGAGGCCTTGGCCGCTTCAGGGTCTTTTTTAAGAACCTGCACCGGCCCTTCCATAACATTTTGCAACACGGTCATATGTGACCACAGGTTGAAACTTTGAAAGACCATTCCCAATTGGCTGCGCATCCGCTGGATTTGCTTTGGGTCGGCGCCCATTGAACGCCCCTTGCTGTCTTTACGGATAACAACCTCTTCGCCATCCAGAACAACGCGGCCCTGATCCGGGGTTTCCAGAAAATTGATACAGCGTAAAAATGTACTTTTGCCGGAGCCCGAGCTGCCGATAATGGATATTACATCACCCTTTTTCGCAGATACCGACATGCCCTTTAGAACTTCTAGAGTTCCAAAGCTTTTGTGTATGTCCTCTGCCACAAGCATTGTATTCTGGTCCGGCATTGATCCCCCAAGAATGGCGCGTATTGAAACTAAACAGTAATTTCAAAGACTGGCAAGCCGTTGTTTGGTATTTAAACCGTTAACGGCGGGTAAAGTCGCCGGATATTAAACCAGTAAACTAATTTAGTAATTTGCGAAGTGTCATGCGATCCGCAGTGCTGTCTTGACAGAATCGTCTTTTAAGCAGCAGATGCAACTGCTCAAGTGGACACGCAGTGAGCGTAAAAGGTGTGTGTCGTTCTTTTTGTTTAACACGAGGAGGGCGATAATATGCGCCAGCTATCTAAAATACGTGGGGGGATCTGATATGGATTTCTCTCTTTTTGTCCACATGGAACGCTTGTCTGTTAAGGACAGCTATTCTGAATTACATGACCAGTTTATTGAATTGGCACAGATGGCGGATGCCGGCGGTATGCGCACGGTCTGGACCGGTGAACACCATGCGATGGATTTCACCATTTCGCCAAATCCGTTTTTGCTGCTGACGGAATTGTCACAAAAAACCGAAC
This sequence comes from Amylibacter sp., assembly GCA_030625465.1. Lineage (GTDB taxonomy): Bacteria > Pseudomonadota > Alphaproteobacteria > Rhodobacterales > Rhodobacteraceae > Amylibacter. Next base: position 4,244 of record DAOUQS010000148.1, read on the forward strand.
AGATCCGTTTGGGCACCGGCACCGTCGTGGCCCCGTTCTGGCATCCTCTACGGCTTGCGGGCGAGGCGGCGATGACCGACCTGATTACCAAGGGACGGCTGGAACTTGGCATCGCGCGCGGGGCGTACAGTTTCGAATATGAACGCCTTGGGGGTGGTATGGATGCATGGACCGCCGGTGAACATCTGCGCGAAATGGTGCCTGCGTTAAAAGCCCTTTGGGCCGGTGACTATGCAATGGAAGGTAAGTATTACACATTCCCAAGCTCCACAGCCGTGCCAAAACCGGTGCAGGCAGGTGGCCCACCGGTCTGGGTTGCTGCGCGTGACCCGAACTCGTTTGATTTTGCAATGAAAAACGACTGCCATATTCAGGTGACACCGCTTTGGCATGGTGATGAAGAGGTTGTGGATTTGATGACGAAGTTCAAAGAAGCAAAGGCTTTGAACTCCGGAAAGTCCCCGAAAATTATGCTGTTGAACCATACGGCAGTGGGTGAAAATGAAGCTGATATTGTGCAAGATGCAAACGATATGTCACGGTTTTACTGCACCTTTGGCGCATGGTTTCGCAACGAGCGGCCCATCGCTAATGGGCGGATGAAAGAGCTAAGCAATGAAGAAATGGCCAAGGTTGACATGTTCAGTCCAGAAAATATGCGCAAAAATAATGTGGTTGGCACCCCCGATCAGGTGACGCAGCGGATCAAAAGCTATAAAGCTATGGGGTATGATGAATATAGTTACTGGATAGATAGCTGTGCAAGCTTCAAGGACAAAAAACGCAGTCTGCGCTTGTTCATTGATGAGGTGATGCCGAATTTCAAAGGGGATGCATGAAAAACTTGATTTTGCTGCACGGCGTTGGGCTGGATCGGCAGATTTGGCAACCTTTGTGTGATGCTTTACCCGAAGTGACCACGCACGCTTATGATTTGCGTGGTCATGGGGAAGGCCCTGATTGGGCCAGGGACGCAAGTCTGGACGGTTTCGTTTCCGACCTTTGGGACTACGCGGATCAGCAGGATCTGGAAAGCTTTGCCCTTTGCGGATTTTCGCTGGGGGCAATGATTGCGCAATGGGCCGCCCTTTCCAAGCCTGCGCGCATATCGCATCTGGTGCTGCTGAACGG
>DAOUQS010000312.1 GCA_030625465.1 Amylibacter sp.
GGCCTGCTTTTGATCTATTCGATGAATTATATGGAACATGGTATTTTCGGTATTCCGGTTGCTGCGTGGCGCAATCCTGCCCCTGCGCATGATCTGGCATCGGCGATTGCCAATCTGGATCTGGTTCTGGAGTTTTTCAAAGTAACCGCAATGGAAATTTCACTTGATGAAACGGCTCTAATGGTGGTGCATGGTGTGGTTCTTACCGGAGGACTGATCTACCTTGCGCGTGTAGAGCCATGGGTGGCACTTTATATTCTTACCGGTCTTGTGGCGGGGATCGGGCTGCAGTGTTTGCAGGTCATTATGCTTGGCCTCGTCGTGCCCACGCGTGCGGTAAGTTTTATCTGGGTGCTATACAGTATCCTGTGCGTGCGCGTCGCGCTGTCATCGCGCCATAACGGCAAACTTGTAACCAGTATGACAGGGTATTTTCTGTTGATCACGATTGTGATCTACCTGATCTGGATGTGGGACCGGTATTCCACCTATGCGCCATGGCAATCCGAAACCCGCGAACTGGCCAAACAGTCAGGCAATGGTGCCGGCCCGATCTATATAATCGGTTCTTATAAAACCCTGCTGTTCGCGGCCAAAGCGGGCATCATGGGGTCGCGTGGTTTGCAGTTGCGTCTGAAGTATCTGACGGGGCGCGATGTTTTTGTCTGTGATGAGACACCTGCCGCCTGTCAGGATCTACCCGCAGAGGTGCTAACCGATATGGCAACATCCGCAGCCGAAGTGCGGCAAATGGAAGGTTGGACCGAAATCTATCTGCTGCCGCTGGTGGATGAGGGCTTGGCAAAGGACGTTGACAGGGTGCTGCGGCAGCCTTAGCGTTGGGCGCTACGCGATGTTGATTTTTAGGATTTAATGACTGGTATGACGTCAAAATTGAAACCCTGCGCAATGCTGGCAAAACCACGGTGCTTTGGGTGAGCCGGTTTGCAGACAACCTGCGCCATCGGGCGTTATCGCTTCTGACAATGGCACTGTTCGGCCTGACCGGCTGCGGGGAGGGTTCATATGACACGATCGAGCTGATGCCCTCGCCCGAGATATACACCAACGCTGCTTTGGATCCGTTTCCGCACGTGAATAGTGAAAACTTCAACGACCAGACTAAATTGTTTTATGTCACGGACAGAATGCCTGCCGACGGTAGCAGTAAAGCGACGCGTTACAACAATGCGCGCGGGCATTTGTTGCGCGCGGGAACCGTTGATATCGCGATGTCCCCGCCGGTCGGGAACTGGGGCCATATCCGCCGGATCACACAATCAGCCGACCGCGACCGGAAGTATATGCTGGAAATTTCCGGTACAAACGAGATCGGTATCTTGCCGGTAAGTGCCACGGCTTTTCAGGAAGATCCGCCATCAAAGCAATCCATGGACGCCGCAGGGCGCGCCTTTGCGCAGCAGATCAACCGGCAGTTGGCCAGTACGCCAAACAAGGATATTTTTATCTATATCCACGGCTATAATGTGGATTTCGAATACCCTGTTCTGGTCTCGAAAGAGCTACAGCATTTTCTGGGTTATCAAGGCGCTTTCATTAGTTATAACTGGCCTGCCACACCCAACAGGTTTGCATATTTCAAGGATTTGGAGACCGCGAAAACAACACGGCGCAATCTGCGCGAATTGTTGCAGTTCCTGTCGGATAATACGGACGCACGGCAGATCAATCTGATCGGATACAGCATGGGGTCCCGGCTGGCATTCGATGTGACGTACCAAATTGCCCTGCTGAAAAAGGGTAATAGCGCCAGAACGCCCCGTTTGGGGCAGGTTGTCTTGATGGGCAGCGATATGGATCGCGCCTATTTCGGACAGGCACTGGCGGACGGGCTGCTGGATGCGGTCAAGCATTTCACCGTCTATATGTCGGGAACGGATTCCGCGTTGAACATTTCCAGAATACTGTTTTCCCGGGAAAGACTGGGGCAGCTTTGGGAAGATGGAACGCTTTTGCCCGATCTGGAACGCAAACTGGCGCAACTGGACAAGTTATCGCTGATTGATGTGACCGACGCCGAAGGGGCTGATGCGGGAAATGGCCACTGGTATTTCCGCTCTTCGCCCTGGGCCAGCAGTGACGTTTTCGTGTCCCTGCTATCTGGCCTACCCCCCCGGGCACGCGGCCTGGTCCGGCCAGAAGGCCAAGCCGTCTGGCAGTTCCCGGCAGATTATACACAAAAGCTGACGCACGCGCTGGCGCAAGAGTAAAAGCATCGAAAGCTCTCGGTGTTTCGCTGAAACACCTGCCG
>DAOUQS010000333.1 GCA_030625465.1 Amylibacter sp.
GGCCTGCTCCATGGTGAGCATCATTTCTCGCAAAACAACCTGCTGGTTGGCACGAGGAAGCTTCACTGAATGCAGCCATCTCTGATGGCGGTATGTCCAGGAACTCATTCCCTCAGGCTTGCGGATACCCTGGCGCAGCAACAACTTGCGCACACGGTGCCGGGCTCGCACCAGATCTCCCTGCGCAGCTTCCACTGCGCGGGACAGATCACGGAGCGCCTCATGGTTTTCATCTGGTACCCATATCGGTGCGAGATCGTTACTTCGCAGAAGACGTGCCAACATCATTGCGTCTTTACTATCGGTCTTCACCCGAACGCCAGGCTTCTTGGGTATCATTGATGGCGCCACAACCACACACTCGATGCCAAGTTTGGACAATTGGCGATAAATGACATATCCGCATGGACCGGCTTCATAACACACTTTCAATCGTTTGAAGGGGCCCAGCTTTCGCATCACTTTATAAATCGCTTCTGGCCTGTTAGTTATCTTTCCAAGAGACCGTGGTTCTTTATTGTGCTCTGCAATGGCAACAGAAACTGTTTCCTTATGCACATCCAGACCGATAAATATGATACGCTTATTCATGACCGGCTCCCTTTAAGTTTGCTTGTGGCTCTGCCCGTTTGGCAAAAACATGGTAACCCACGGTTTGCAAACAGGAGAGTCGGTCATTCCATCTTGTCTATGCTAACCAAAATATTGGGCAGATCTTAAGGGCAGCCCTTTGTTAGATCGTGGTGACTGACACGCATATTAATGTTGTTCAATATTGGGAGATGTGTATAGCAATCTACAGAGAGAAGCTTATTGGCGTATGTATCCAGGGGTGTTGCTTAGTGTGCGCTGGGGTTCCTTTTCCCCGAGAAGGTCAACGATTGCGGATCTCAGTTCCGCCGCGGAGAAAGGTTTTGTGAGGTATGCGTTCGCACCAGCGTTAATCGCTTCGACGCGGTCTTCTTCGAGGAACTTAGCACTAGACATAATGACGGGTATCTTCGATAGACGCGGGTCCGCGCGGAATCTGCGGACGAGCGTCAGGCCGTCTACGTCGGGCATCATGATGTCAAGGATAATCAATATGGGGGTAATCGACTCCAACACTTCGAGTGCCTGGGCAGCGTTGAACGCCTTCCGAACCGGGTAGCCGAAGGTGGTGAGAATCTCAGCTACAACTTCACAGAAGGGTTGTTCATCGTCGATTACTAAAATCGTGCTGGCTGGCTCGTTCATTCGCTTCGTTTCTCTCAGGTCAGGGTCAAGTTTATTTGTTTACAAATTGGTTGTTTGCACAGGTTAAGGCCTTTTCGGTACTTAAATCAATGAGAAAGAGGGGGTATGCAGATACCCCTTCCTTAGCAAGAAGTATGCCCGGCGGCCCGGCGATAACAAATCTGTCTCGAACTATCATCGGGTGCACAACATGCAAGCCAGATCCATGCCGCTGTATTCTTAGGATCCTCCTGCAGCACCCAACTCAATGCGGCCTCACCACTTTGAAGATCCCCTCGTTCCACGGCTTCGACGGCCAGGCTGAGGGCCTCCTCTACTGAAGTAAAATCATCGGGATGAATTCTCGTTGCCATAAGTACCTGCTTTCAGGAATAGTATGAATGAAATCTACCCCATGTTAACACGCGACCGCCGCTGATGAATTTACAGGAACCTTACAATCCAACGGCGGAAAAAGTTGGCTTGGCGTGAGGTTAATTGGAGATTACACTGTTCTCTATGGAAGGTCGTTTTTCACGTAAAGAGGGAGCGGTTTGAAGCTTCTCGTAGAGCTCTATATCGTATTGCACATGCTCATGGGCGCACCGCTGGACGTGCTTGTTGACGCGCGTCACCCGCTCCCGCGCTGGTTTGACCCTGGCCCTCAGGCTGATGCGGTTTCAGCGCTGGAAGACTTGATATCAGAGGCGAGTGATGCCGGTATAAAAACCCTTGTTTATTCCGGATATCGGAGCTACTCAAAACAAGGCGCTGTAGTGGAGCAGGTAGGGAGAGAAGGATCTTCAACTGCCAGTTTCTATTTAGCGGCGCCAGGCTACAGTGAGCACCAGCTCGGGACCGCGTTCGATCTCGTGTGGCCCGGATTAAAAGTCGAAT
>DAOUQS010000378.1 GCA_030625465.1 Amylibacter sp.
GGCCTGCGCGGGTTAGCGGCTAATTTGCAGGGGTTTTCAGCGGGTGACGGCCCGCAGGTTGTCTCGGCCTACGGCCTGCCAGCTTACCTTGCGATGATCTGTTATGAAGCGATCTTTCCGTGGTTTGTGCGCACGCGCGAAAATCGTCCGGAGTTTCTGCTGCACATTACCAATGACGCGTGGTTCGGTGATACAATCGGCCCGTTCCAGCACCTGGTTCAGGTGCAATTTCGGGCCATTGAACAAGGCCTGCCTGCGGTACGTTCTGCAAGCACAGGTATTTCGGCAGCGATTGATCCTTATGGACAGATTGTTGGCCGATTGAAGCTGAATGAACCGGGTTTTCTGGATGCTGACCTTCCGGTTCCGCTTGGCCCGACGATATATGCGGGCACGGGCGATCTGCCTTTTTTATTGCTACTGTTCTTTCTGGGACTGGCTTCTAAATATGTGACAATTCGGTCAAGGAAGCCGGCGCGGGATCAATAATGCCATTGACCTGATGCCATAGGGTCACTACTTCAAATATAACCTTCCCCACAACGGCTTCCTGACGTGGCGAATTAATCAAACTGGAGCGTATATATGTCCCGAAAAAATTACCTGTTCACCTCGGAGTCTGTTTCCGAAGGCCATCCCGATAAAATTTGTGATCGTGTCTCTGATGCCATATTGGATGCATTCCTTGCCGAAGAAGAACTGGCGCGTGTTGCTTGCGAAACTTTTGCCACAACGGATCGCGTAATCGTTGGTGGTGAAGTTGGTCTGTCATCCCCTGAAAAGCTGAAAGATATGATGGGCCGCGTTGAAAGTATTGTGCGCGAATGTGTACGTGACGTGGGCTATGAGCAAGAAGGCTTTCATTGGAAAAACCTGACGGTTCACAACTACCTGCACGCACAGTCCGCCCATATCGCGCAAGGCGTTGATAATGCAGGTGCTGGCGATCAGGGTATCATGTTCGGCTATGCGGTGAATGAAACCGAGGATCTGATGCCGGCCCCGATCCAGTATGCCCACGCGATTTTACGCACGCTGGCAGAGGCTCGTAAATCTGGCGAAGCAGCCGTGCTTGGCCCTGACAGCAAATCACAACTTTCCGTTAATTATGTTGACGGCAAACCTGTTGGTGTGGCGTCTATCGTTTTATCCACGCAGCATCTTGATGCTTCTATGACATCGCAAGATGTACGCGATGTGGTGGAACCCTATATTCGCAAAACCCTGCCAGAAGGCTGGATTACGGCGGCCACCGAATGGCACGTGAACCCGACAGGCGCGTTCGTAATCGGCGGCCCTGACGGGGATGCCGGCCTGACGGGTCGTAAAATTATCGTTGATACATATGGCGGTGCTGCCCCGCACGGTGGCGGTGCATTTTCAGGCAAAGACCCGACCAAGGTTGACCGCTCTGCTGCATATGCCGCGCGTTATCTGGCGAAAAATGTTGTGGCATCGGGCATGGCGGAACGCTGCACAATCCAGCTGTCCTATGCCATCGGTGTGGCCAAGCCATTGTCGATTTATTGCGACACGCATGGCACTGGCCAAGTGCATGAAGCCGAGATTGAAAAGGCTGTAGCGGAAATTATGGACCTGACGCCGACAGGCATCAAAGACCATCTGCAACTGACCCGCCCGATTTATGAACGCACAGCGGCCTATGGCCACTTCGGGCGCAAGCCT
>DAOUQS010000154.1 GCA_030625465.1 Amylibacter sp.
TTGCCGCGTCTTGTGGCCAAAGTTGCAGCTTTGGAAGAGGCGATGAAATCGGTTATTCGCAAAGACGATGATGGAAAATAAAGCGCTTGAACGACATATGGGGAAATCTGGCTGATGTCTGTAGCAGACAAAATCATCGCAATCATCGCTGAGCAGGCTTTTCTGGAGCCAAAGGATGTAAAGCCGGATGCAACGCTGGAACAGCTGGGAATAGACTCGATGGCCCTGGTCGAATGCATCTTTGCCATTGAGGAATGTTTCGATGTGCAAGTGCCGTTTAACGCCAATGATCCGGCGGCATCCCAATTCGATATATCATCCATTCAAAGCATCATAGACGCGGTTGAAGCCCTGATCGCTGCGCAAAAGACATGACCTTGTGATGAACCGGGTCGTAATCACAGGGCAGGGCACCATTAACGCGCTTGGGATGAGTGTGCCTGAAACACTGGACGCCATGTCGAACGGTGTCTGCGCAATTGGCCCGCTGGCGTTTGACAATGTTGACCGCTTGAACATTCAAATCGGCGGACAGATCAAGGGCTATGTCCCGCAGGATCATTTCAACCGATCCCAGATCAGCCTTTACGATCCGTTTACCCAGTTTGCCGTGATCGCCGCACAAGAAGCCATCGCCCAAAGCGGGCTGGACTTTACCAAGGAACTGGCCATGCAAACGGGCGTGGTTCTGGGAACCGCGGGGGGTGGCTTGCAAACCCAGGATAATAATTATCGGACGGTCTATCAGGACGGCAAAAACCGTGTGCATCCGTTTGTTGTGCCGCGTTTGATGAACAATGCGGCCGTTAGCCATATCGCGATGATCCACGGATTGCAGGGGCCAAGCTTTACCGTGGCAAGTGCCTGTGCATCGTCCAATCATGCAATGGGTCAGGCCTATCATATGATCCGTTCAGGCATGGCGCGTGTGATGGTTACGGGGGGCAGCGAAAGCATGTTGTGCTTTGGCGGCATAAAGGCATGGGAAGGTCTGCGCGTGATGTCACCTGATGGATGCCGGCCTTTTTGCGCAACGCGCAACGGTATGGTGCAGGGCGAAGGTGCTGCGGTCTTTGTGTTTGAGGATTATGAAAACGCCAAGGCGCGCGGTGCTGAAATTCTGGCTGAAGTTATTGGCTTTGCAATGACCTCGGATGCATCCGACATTGTGATGCCCAACCGTAAGGGTGCGGCAAATGCCATGCGGCTGGCCTTGCGTGATGCCGGGGTCGGCCCGGATGATGTGGGCTATATAAATGCGCATGGCACCGCGACCGCGATGAATGACAAAGTCGAAACTGCGGCGATCCGTGATGCGTTAGGGGCGGCGGCTGATCGGGTGATGGTATCGTCGACCAAGGCGATGCACGGGCATTTGATCGGCGGCACTGGTGCTGTGGAATTGTTGGCCGCAATTGCGGCGGTAAAAGACGGTATGATAGCGCCGACAATCAACCACACCAAGACTGATCCAGACTGTGATCTGGACGTGGTGCCAAACATTGCGCGTCAGGAAAAAGTCAAGGTGGCGCTTAGCAATGCATTCGCATTCGGTGGGCTTAATGCGGTTGTTGCATTGAAATCCACATAAAAAAACCCCGCTCTGGGCGGGGCTTTAAATCAGTATGTTAACTGTTTTTATTCGGCATTCATTGCAACCAGTGCATCCCATGCGGCGGTAAAGCCGGACAGTGATACAGGCAATCCGATAGGCTGTCTTGGGGCGCCGACCGATACAATGGTCATAACCGCTTCGCTGCCTTTTTTCATGTTGTCCAGTTCAACCTGCGTCAGGCCAAAACGGGTGACACAACCAAGTTGTTCACACCAGCTGAAAGGATAACGTTTGGCTTTTCCGGCATCAACGCGCATGGCAACCTGTGCGGATAGTAACGTGCCAAGCGGTGTTACAAAGTTTACGCCTGCGGCGGCTTGTGCCTCACCGCTAAGTGCCAGAATGCTAAGTTCGGCAACAGGATTGTCGGCTTCGTCTTTCAACAACTGGAATACGCGGCAGTTGGGTTTGTTATCTTTGCCGGTGCTGGTGCAAACGATTTTCCAGTCGCCATGCTCTTCGGCAACATAGTCGGAACCGATTTTATTTTTCGGCTCTTCTGCCACTGGAAACGCCTGGTCTTCTTTTTTAATCGTTTTAGCGGTTGCATCTGCAGCATTTGTGTCCGCTGCTGGCTGTTCGCTTGTGCTTGTGTCTTGGGCAAAGCTTGTGGAACTTATGCTAAGGCTGATCGCGACCAAAGTGGTCAGTAGTATTTTTTGCATTTAAAAACTCGTCTATATCGATTCATGTCAGTGCTTAATAAGGGTGAAATACAGATTTGTCAGGTAAAAAAAGATCACTAAATGCAGAGGCGTCGAATTAGGCAAGGTTTTGCCAAGAAAAAAGACACATCCAATGATGCGCCTTTTTGTGCCTTTTTGGCATTCTCCCCATCGGACTGGCCGAATTGTATGGGTAACATATGAGTTACCAAATGATCAGTCAACAGTTTAAAACGGCTAAGGTGTTGATTGCTATGATCTGTTTTCATGGGCATTGAGTCTTTATGATTTTCACCCCATATAGTTACCAAGAAGACTAAAAGAACAAGGAAGACGGCGCGATGTCAGAAATTGATCGTATTTTTGTTGGTGGTGGTGGTGCGGATTACAGCGAGGCCCAGAACCTGATCCTGAAATATGCCAACAGGCACGGGCTGGTATCAGGTGCCACGGGCACAGGTAAAACAGTGACTCTGCAAATTCTGGCGGAAAGCTTTTCCAAAGCTGGCGTGCCGGTCTTTTTATCTGATGTAAAAGGCGACTTATCGGGGATGGCCAAGGCCGGTAGCCCGGATTTCAAATACCACGATGCCTTTGTCAGCCGTGCCGAAACGATTAAATTCGATGATTTCGGGTACGAGGATTTCCCCGTGACCTTCTGGGACCTGTTTGGCAAGCAGGGCCATCCGGTGCGCACCACAATTACCGAAATGGGCCCCCTGTTACTATCACGACTGCTGGAACTTTCAGATGTTCAAGAAGGCGTTTTGAACATTGCATTCAGGGTCGCGGATGAACAGGGCCTTGCTTTGCTTGACTTGAAGGATCTGCGTTCCATGCTGTTATGGCTGGGCAAAAACGCCAACGATGTTTCCTTGCGTTACGGCAAGGTTTCCACATCTTCGATCGGTGCGATACAACGCAGCCTGCTGGTGCTGGAAAATGAAGGTGCGGCAAACTTCTTCGGGGAACCTGCCTTGAACCTTGAAGATATGATTTCCACAACGCCGGGCGGGCAGGGGCGGATCAATATTCTGGCGTCGGACAAACTGATGCAATCGCCCCGGCTTTATGCGACCTTCCTGTTGTGGATGCTGTCCGAGCTGTTTGAAAACCTGCCCGAGGTCGGCGATCCGGACAAACCGAAATTTGTATTCTTTTTCGACGAGGCACATTTACTGTTTGATGACGCCCCCAAAGCATTGGTGGATAAAGTTGAACAGGTTGCGCGTCTGATCCGGTCAAAAGGTGTCGGGATTTACTTCGTGACCCAAAATCCGGCGGACGTTCCGAATGATATTCTGGGCCAGCTTGGCAATCGTGTGCAACACGCTTTACGCGCCTTTACGCCACGCGACCGCAAGGCTTTGCTGATGGCCGCCGACACGTTTCGCACCAATCCGCGCTTTGACACAGCCGAGGTTATTACCGCCTTGGGCACCGGCGAGGCGCTGGTTTCGACCTTGATGAAAAAGGGCATGCCTTCGGTGGTGGAACAAACCTTGATCAGGCCGCCGTCATCACAACTGGGGCCGATTACCAAGGATGAACGCCAAGCGGTCATTGATAAATCGCACATTGCAGGCATCTATGAAGCGGAACTGGACCGGGTATCCGCGTTTGAGACATTGGCAAAGCGTGCCGAAGACGCCGCCAAAGAAGCCGAACAGGCCGAGGAAACAGAAGCGGCAGAGGAAGCCGCAGAAAGAACTCGCAAAGTCGCGCGTCGTTATGATGCGGATAGTCGTAAAACCACGCGAAAAAGATCTTCGCGCAGTGATAGCGTCGGCACGGCTTTTGCCAAATCATTTGCGCGGCAACTGGGCACTAAAGCGGGCCAGTCGTTGATCCGCGGTATATTGGGCAGTCTGTTCAAGGGCCGTTAAAGCGGGCGCACCTTCAACTTGGTGATACGGTTTTGTTCGCGTTCCATGATCTGGAAGCGATAGCCGTGAAAGCTGAACACCTGACCCTTGCTTGGGATCATCTGCGCCTCGTGGATGACAAGGCCGGCAACGGTGATGGCCTCTTCATCGGGCAGCCGCCATCCATATGACCGGTTCAGGTCGCGGATCGTGGCAGCCCCGTCGACAGTGTAATTGCCTTTGGTGTCCCTCTTTTCCTCCAGAACCACATCCTGATCATGCTCGTCAGTGATCTCACCGACGATTTCTTCAAGGATGTCTTCCAGCGTGATCAGGCCCTGCAAGGCACCGTATTCGTCAACAACAATGGCGAAATGCGTGCGCCGCCGCAAAAACTGGCGCATTTGATCGTCCAGTGCCGTGGTTTCCGGCACAAAATACGGCTTCATAACCACATCCATGATCTTTAACTTGTCTAGGGCTTCTTGGCGGTCGTTTGTATTGCGTGACAGTTTTTCCACGGCGCGCAACAGATCTTTGGAATGGATGACGCCCACGATATTTTCCGTGTTATCCTTGAAAACAGGCATGCGAGTATAGGGCGAGGCCAGACATTGGCGCATGATGTTTTGCGGTGTTTCATCCGCATCGATCATTTCTATATCGGAACGGTGCAGCATGATCTCTTCAACTTCGCGGTCTTTCAGGTCAAGCGCGCCCAGCAGGCGGTCACGGTCGTCTTTTTCGAAATTCCCCTCGACATGGCCCAGTGAAATAGCACCGGCAATTTCTTCCTGTGCCGCATCGGTATCTTCTTTATCGGCCATTTTGACACCGAAGATGTACAAAATTCCGCGTACCAGCCAGCGCACCATGGCAACAATGGGTGACAGGAAAATAACCACAACACGTATGGGGGCGGAAACTGTGGTGGCGGCTGCCTCGGCATTTGTAATGGCATAGGTTTTGGGCAGGACCTCGGCAAAGATCAGC
>DAOUQS010000375.1 GCA_030625465.1 Amylibacter sp.
GTATTGCGGACTATATTAAACATGGCTATGTGTGGGTTTGCACAAGGATTAAGCATGTCATCCATTCTGATTGATAATAAGGCACTAACGCCTGCGGTATTTCTGGCTCCACTTGCTGGTATCACAGATTTACCCTTTCGCAACCTGGTATCTGGTTTCGGGGCGGGTCTTGTTGTGTCGGAAATGATCGCATCGCAAGAAATGGTGCAGGCAAGACCTTCGACGCGGGCGCGGGCGGAACTGGGCTTTGGCACTGGAAATACGGCGGTGCAAATTGCCGGTCGCGATGCCTACTGGATGGCGGAATGCGCCAGGATGTGCGCGGATAACGGTGCCAAGATCATCGACATCAATATGGGGTGCCCTTCAAAGACAGTGACGCATGGCCAGTCCGGCTCGGCTTTAATGAAAACACCGGACTTTGCACTGTCCCTGATTGAAGCTGTGATTGATGCGGTCGATGTGCCGGTAACGCTGAAAACCAGACTTGGTTGGGATGATGATTTGTTGAATGCACCACAGATTGCGCGGTCTGCGCAGGATGCTGGTATTCAGATGGTTACAATTCATGGCCGCACGCGTTGCCAGTTTTACAAAGGTAAATCGGATTGGGCTGCCATTCGGAATGTGAAGGATGCGGTCAGTATCCCCGTGATTGCCAATGGTGATATTGTCGACAGTGCAAGCGCAAAACAAGCGCTGCAGCTATCGGGTGCGGACGGTGTCATGGTCGGACGCGGGGCGCAGGGGCGGCCCTGGGCATTGGCCGAAATTGCCCATGATTTATATGGGACGCGCGCGCCAAATATTCCAGTTGGCAATGATCTTATATGTTTAATATCAAAGCATTATGAAGATATGCTAAGCTTTTACGGGCTTACTTTAGGTAATCGTGTGTCACGCAAGCATTTGGGTTGGTACATGGATGGGTTGGGCACGCCACGTGATTTGCGCCGCGCCATTCAAACCGAAACCGATCCGGAAAAAGTGCTGTCCCTGATTGCGCACCTTGATGGTGACCGGAAGGCCGCGGCATGAGCGATAATTCTTTTGAACAGGTCTGGGATGCCTTGCCGTTTCCGGCTTTTGTCGTGACCCCTGCGGGGGCCATATCACAGGCAAATGCAGCAGCCGAGCAATTGGTCTCTACATCGCACAAGCAGATGGAAACCAAAGGAATTGCACAGTATTTCCACAAAAACTCTATTATTGTCAGCACCTTAAGCCAGGCGGTTAAGGATGCGGGATCGGTTACGCAATATAATGTAGATGTGGCCGTTAACGGGAAACCGGTTACGGCGTGCAACCTTTATGTCAGCTTTATCAATTCGGATAGCACGCATTTGTTATTGATCATTCAACCCACCGGTGTTGCGCAAAAGATGAGCCAATCGCTGAACAATCTGTCTGCGGCGCGTTCGGTGACTGCAATGGCGGCAATGCTTGCGCATGAAATACGCAACCCTTTGGCAGGGATTTCCGGTGCGGCACAATTACTGGCGATGAATGCTGACAAGGAAGATATAGAACTGGCCCATATGATCGTGCAGGAAACCAAGCGTATTGGCCAGCTTGTGGACCGTGTGGAACATTTTGGCGACCAGCGGCCGATGAATGTAAAGCCTGTGAATATACATGACATACTGGATCGGGCACAACGTGCGGCACAGGCGGGGTATGGTGCCGATATCGTGTTTACT
>DAOUQS010000162.1 GCA_030625465.1 Amylibacter sp.
ACCCCACGCATGGTGCGTTCTCCTTGACATTCCCCCACCCTTCAAACAAACCACGCCCAACCACATAAGGAGAATGAAAATGCAAGCAGATGACCGCCTGATCGTCGCCTTGGATGTCCCCAACCTGCTGGATGGCGGCAATATTGTCGACCAGCTTGGCGACAGCGTTTCATTCTACAAAATCGGCCTTGGCATGCTGACAGGCGGCGGCTTGGCGCTGGCAAATGAGCTGAAACAACGCGGCAAACGCGTATTTCTGGACATGAAATTCTTCGACATCGGCGCCACCGTTGAAAAGGCTGTCGCAGGCATCGCCCAGTACGATCTGGATTTCCTGACCGTCCACGGCGACCCCCATGTGGTGCGCGCAGCCGTCGCCGGTCGCGGTGACAGTGCCACAAAAATTCTTGCCGTGACTATACTAACCTCGCTTGACCGCAGCGACCTTGATGTCTGCCTGATCAAAGACGGCGACATTCAAAACCTCGTGGTCGAACGCGCCCGCAACGCGTTCATCGCAGGGGCCGACGGCGTTATCGCATCCCCGCAAGAAGCCGCCCTGATCCGCGCTTTACCAGAGGCCGCAGGCAAGTTGATCGTCACCCCCGGTGTGCGCCCCGCAGGTGCAGCCCTGGGCGATCAAAAACGCGTCGCCACCCCGGCACAAGCCATTCAAGACGGCGCCGACCACATCGTCATCGGCCGCCCGATCTGGCAAGCAACCAACCCCCGCAAAGCCGCATTGGCCGTGATCAACGAACTTGCAAGCGCCTAACGCACACAGCTTGGCGCCTGCCCCGCTTTAGCACCATGATAAAAACAGCCACCTGTAGATCTTGCCAAATCAATTACAATCATTGACTCCGCCCCGATCTACCGCTAAATCCCCGCTAATCCATCAAGAAGTGCCAAACTTCTGGTCCGAGGATCACCACCAGTCAGCGAGTTTCGCCCACTGGTGCATTTTGCGTTTGGCGGTTTGCTTCTTGTAGTGGTGCAACTTGTTAACGGTCGAAAGGGCCCCAGATATGTTTGAAAATTTATCCGACCGCCTTTCCGGCGTCTTTGACAAGCTAACCCGCAAGGGCGCTTTGTCAGATGAGGATGTCTCGGTTGCCCTGCGCGAAGTTCGCGTTGCCCTGTTAGAGGCTGACGTATCGCTGCCAGTGGCCCGCGATTTTGTCAAAGCCATTCAGGAAAAAGCGGCTGGCCAAAACGTAACCAAATCAGTGACACCCGGCCAGCAGGTTGTGAAAATCGTTCACGATGAACTGGTGCATTTTCTGTCGGGTGAAGACGCCAACGCAGGCACGCTGAAGGTTGATAACCCGCCTGCCCCCATATTGATGGTCGGCTTGCAGGGCGGTGGTAAAACCACCACAACCGCCAAACTGGCAAAGCGTTTGAAAGAACGTGAAGGCAAAAAGGTTCTGATGGCGTCGCTGGACACCAATCGCCCCGCCGCGATGGAACAGCTGGCGATTTTGGGCAACCAGATCGGTGTCGACACCTTACCGATTGTCAAAGGCGAAAACGCGGTTAAAATTGCCAAACGCACCAAGCAACAGGCCACTTTGGGCGGTTACGACGTTTACATGCTTGATACCGCAGGCCGCTTGCACATTGACGAAGTTCTGATGGACGAAGTGCAGTCGGTACGCGATGTTGCCAACCCGCGCGAAACCCTTCTGGTGGTTGACGGGCTGACAGGCCAGGACGCGGTCAATGTAGCGGCTGAATTCGACGCGAAAGTCGGCATTTCAGGCGTGGTTCTGACCCGTATGGACGGCGACGGTCGCGGTGGTGCAGCACTTTCGATGAAAGCTGTCACCGGCAAGCCGATCAAGTTTGTCGGCCTTGGCGAAAAGCTGGATGCACTGGAAGAGTTCCATCCGGAACGTGTTGCAGGCCGCATCCTTGGCATGGGCGACATCGTATCCTTGGTGGAAAAAGCCCAGGAAACCATCGAGGCCGAACAGGCCGAACGTATGATGAAGCGGTTCAAGAAAGGTCAGTTCAACATGAACGACCTGAAAAGCCAGCTTGAGCAAATGATGAAAATGGGCGGAATGCAAGGCGTCATGGGCATGTTGCCCGGCATGAAGAAAATGTCGAAACAAATTGATGATGCGGGTGGTATCGACGACAAAGTGTTCAAACGCCAGATCGCCTTAATCCAGTCGATGACCAAAATGGAACGCGCCAACCCGAAGATTATGCAAGCCAGCCGCAAGAAACGTGTGGCGGCGGGTGCAGGCCTAACCGTGCCTGAACTGAACCAGCTTTTGAAAATGCAACGCCAGATGGGCGATATGATGAAAAAGATGGGTAAGGGCGGCATGTTGAAACAGGCCATGGCCGGTATGATGGGCAAAGGTGGCGGTATGCCGGAAATGCCGGCAGGCATGGACCCGTCTGCGATGGACCCCAAAATGATGGAAGATGCAGCCAAGAAAATGGGCAAACTGCCCGGTCTTGGCAATGGGTTGCCCGGTTTAGGTGGCGGCGGTGGCTTGCCGCTTGGGCTATCAGGGTTCGGGAAAAAGAAATGATTACCTGCTCGCTGACATATATAATCGATCCCTATAAAGTAGATGATTTTGAAACCTATGCTAGGGCTTGGATTCATATGATCAATAGAATGGGCGGCACGCATCACGGCTATTGGTTCCCGCATGAAGGCCCAAATAACATCGCGTATTGCCACTTCTCATTCCCGTCTTTAAGCGCGTATGAAGATTACCGCGAACGGATGGCCAAAGATATTGAATGTCAGGCAGCATATGCTTTTGCAGAAAAAACACGTTGCATTATATCTTATGAACGCAGCTTCACCCGCCCTGTTCTAGACGGTGCATCTCCGCAAGATTTGGGTTTGCTATGACCCGCACCCTTGAAACAGAACGCCTGATTTTACGCCGCCCCAAAGCTGCTGACTTACAGCCATCAATGGACTTTTTCATGTCTGATCGCGCGGTCGGTGTTGGCGGGCCTTTTACCGTTGGCCAGGCATGGCGGCATTTCGGCTATGAATTGGGCCATTGGGAAATCCACGGCTTTGGCATGTGGGCTGTTACCCTGAAAACTGATGATGCAATTTTAGGGCTGGTAGGCCCATGGTTCCCCGCAGACTGGCCGGAACGTGAAATGGCCTGGATGATGTTTGAAAATGCCGAAGGTAAAGGCATTGCACAAGAAGCCGCGACAGCTGCTATCCAGCACGCGCGTACAGAACTGGGCTGGACAAATTTCGTCAGTTATATCGACAAAGGCATCACCCGGTCCATCGCATTGGCTGAACGGTTGGGCGCAAGTCTGGATGCATCGGCAAAATGCCCGGCAAGCCACCAAAGCCTTGTTTACCGCCACCCCGTTGGAAAGGCTGCATAATGACCGATACAACCCAAAAAGCCGCTGAAATTCTAGTCGAACACCGCGAAAGCATTGATCGTCTGGATGCCATTTTGATCTACTCACTAGGTGAGCGGTTCAAACACACGCAGGCCGTCGGCAAACTGAAGGCAGAGCATGACTTGCCGCCGTCTGACCCCGCGCGTGAAGCGCAACAAATCAAACGTCTTGAGGATCTGGCAAAACGCGCCAACCTTGACCCGAAATTCGCGACAAAGTTCCTGAACTTTGTCATCAGCGAAGTCATACAACACCACAAGAAACATCAGGAATAAATCAAATGTAGGGTGGGCTTCAGCCCACCAACCACGCCATTATAGGAGAATATAATCATGGCTATGAAAATCAGACTTGCCCGTGGCGGCTCAAAAAAACGTCCATTTTATCGCGTTGTTGCGGCAGACAGCCGTATGCCACGCGATGGCCGTTACGTTGAAAAACTAGGCACATACAACCCGCTTTTGCCAAAAGACAGCGAAGAGCGTGTAAAACTGGACATGGAACGCGTACAGTACTGGCTGGACCAGGGCGCACAACCATCTGACCGTGTTGCACGTTTTCTGGAAGCTTCCGGCACTTTGGCAAAAACAGAGCGTAGCAACCCTGAAAAAGCCAAACCAGGCAAAAAAGCCCAAGACCGTGTTGAAGAAAAAGCACAAAAAGTGGCTGACGCTGCTGAAGCGGCTAAAGCTGCGGCGGAAGCCCCTGCCGAGGCCCCTGCTGAAGAAGCTGCAGCCGAGTAATCAAGTATTGGTATTGGGGAACCCATGCGCACATTTTCGCAAGACTTCCAAACCGAGCTTTACAACCTAATGAAGTGGCGCCGCGATGTGCGCCACTTCAAACCAGACCCTGTTGACCCCGAATTGTTACGCAAATGTCTGGATGCGTTCCAGATGGCGCCCTCTGTCGGCCTGTCGGAACCTTGGCGCATTGTGACCGTTAACAGCCCACTTGCCCGCCAAAAATCTTTGGATAATTTCAAGGCCGCCAATGCAGATGCACTTGCCAGTTACGAAGGTAAACGCGCCACAACTTACGCAGCCCTTAAACTATCCGGCATGTCAGACGCCCCGGTTCAACTGGCAGTGTTCTGCGCAGAAGATACCGCCAAAGGCCGCGGCATTGGCGTGCAAACCATGCCCGAGATGCGCCGCTATTCGGTTGTCTCCGCAATCATGAGCTTCTGGCTGGCGGCCCGCGCACACGGGCTGGGGCTAGGCTGGGTTTCAATCATTGATCCTGTGCAACTGCGCACCGATCTTGACCTGCCCGACAACTGGTCACTGGTGGCTTATCTTTGCATTGGCTGGCCAAAAGAAGAAACCGAAACGCCCGAACTTGAAACCGTTGGCTGGGAAATGCGCAACGCGCAACTGACCACGCTGATTGAAAGGTAGATTATGACTGATAACAATCTGGTCTGCATCGCCGCCATTATCGGCGCGTTTGGTATCAAGGGCGAATTGCGCGTGAAAAGCTTTTGCGCCAA
>DAOUQS010000337.1 GCA_030625465.1 Amylibacter sp.
CGGGTAAGCTGTCATAAGATGGGCCGAAACCTCGGCTTCGGAAATCTTCAAATAACCGGCCGCAGACAACAATCCTGTCCCCACAGCGACCGTGAAATCAACTGATCCCATATAGATCACCCGCCGTGCGGATACTTGCCAACCAACCTTGCGTTCGCTGACCTTCACCGTTGCAAATGCCGCGTATATGCCTGTTGCGACATCACCAAAACCGGACAGCAGGGCAAAGACCAACGGCAGCTGGCCCAATGCCCACAGGATAAGAAACGTAAAACCCATCACCCGCCAGCTTTGCAGCGATGTAAGCGTTGTTATGTCTATCCGGTCGGCCCAAGCCGCCACACTGCCTGACATGACAAGTCCCAGCACAAACAGGATCGGCGGGATCATAAAGAATATCGGCATTTTAACAGGTAAAACACCTTCCGGTGTTTCAAAATAACCATTCAGTGAAAGGCCCAGAACAATAGCAAACCATAATAGCGTTATGCCTATAAATGTCGGCGACTTGAATGGACCTGCCTTTGCCAGATTAGTATTTATTGTTTCAGTAGTCATTGTGTTTCCTTTCGTGTATATACACGGTTTAGGGTTTAAATTTAGACCTTGCCTGCCAGTGCAACCAGATCACTTGCAGTATCTTTTCCTAGGTATTCCATAAAATTCGCCTGCTGTTCTTTCCAAAGCGGTAAGGCTTGGGATTGCAGTTTTTCGCCCGCAGCCGTTAGCCGAAAAGCCCGCACACGCTGATCATCTACTTTCGCCGGTTCCAGCCAGCCTTTCAGGCGCATTTGTTCAAGGTTCCGGGTCATCGTCGTACGCTCAACACCCATTTTATCAGCAAGCTCCAGCGTTGATATAACCTTGAAATGCTTCAAAATTGTCAGCGTTGAAAATTGCTGGTTGGTCAGGCCCACAGGGCGCAACGCAATTTCCATCTGTCTGCCCATGGATCTGGCGATACGTTGGGCATTATATGTAAGACAATTTATCGGGTCATCAAAGTTCATATCTGTGTACATACACATATTATAATTTCCGTCAATCAAAAACATGCTGGTTATTGTAACAGCCCGCCTTACATCATATATTCATCCCAAAGCGAATGAGGTAACAATGTCTGAAACATCCCAATTCCCCGGCTGGCACGGCACAACAATTATCGGTGTCAAAAAAGGCGGCAAAGTTGTTATCGCAGGCGACGGGCAGGTCAGTATCGGCCAGACCGTTATCAAAGGCACCGCACGCAAAGTACGGCGCATATCGCCGGGCGGCCACGATGTGGTTTGCGGCTTTGCAGGCTCTACCGCCGATGCGTTCACTTTGCTGGAACGGCTGGAGGCAAAACTGGAAGCGGCCCCCGGACAATTGGCCAAGGCATCGGTTGAACTGGCCAAAGACTGGCGCATGGATAAATACCTGCGCAATCTGGAAGCCATGCTAATCGTCACGGACGGGGACGATTTGTTCGTGATCACCGGTGCAGGCGATGTTTTGCAACCTGAAAATGATATTGCGGCAATCGGTTCAGGTGGTAACTTCGCACTGGCCGCTGCGCGCGCATTGATGGACAGCAAACATGACGCCGAAAAAATAGCCCGCAAAGCAATAAAAATAGCCGCCGAGATTTGTGTTTATACAAACGGCAACATGACTGTGGAAGTAATCAAGAAATGACCGACCTGACCCCGCGTGAGATTGTATCCGAACTAGACCGTTTCATTATCGGCCAAAAAGACGCCAAACGTGCGGTTGCCGTGGCCCTGCGCAACCGTTGGCGGCGCAAACAACTGGCCGATGATATCCGCGACGAGGTTTATCCGAAAAATATCCTGATGGTCGGCCCAACTGGCGTAGGTAAAACCGAAATTTCGCGACGTCTGGCAAAACTGGCAAACGCACCCTTTATCAAGGTTGAAGCGACCAAGTTCACCGAAGTCGGTTACGTTGGCCGCGATGTAGAACAGATCGTGCGCGATCTGGTTGATAGTGCGATCATCATGGTGCGTGAAGAAATGCGCGAAATCGTAAAAGCCAACGCACATAGTTCTGCCGAAGAACGTGTGATTGAT
>DAOUQS010000028.1 GCA_030625465.1 Amylibacter sp.
TGACAAGTAGCAAAGGCCAATACCTGTGACAAACGACCGCCCAAATACGCCGCTTCTGGATCAAGTGAACGGCCCGGAAGATTTGAAGCAACTGTCCAATGCGCAACTGCGTCAGGTGGCGGATGAATTGCGTGCTGAAACCATATCGGCGGTTTCCGAAACCGGCGGGCATTTGGGCGCGGGGCTGGGGGTTGTTGAACTGACAACCGCAATTCACGCGGTGTTTGACACGCCAAAGGATCGTTTGATCTGGGATGTCAGCCACCAAAGCTATCCGCATAAAATCCTGACAGGGCGGCGCGACCGTATTCGGACATTGCGCCAACCCGATGGTTTGTCCGGCTTCACTAAACGCAGTGAAAGCCCGTTCGACCCGTTTGGTACGGCGCACAGTTCAACCTCAATCTCGGCGGCACTTGGTTTTGCTGTTGCCCGTGATCTGGGTGGTGCGCCCGAACACGGGCTGGGTGATGCTATTGCGGTGATCGGGGATGGTGCGATGTCGGCAGGCATGGCCTATGAAGCGATGAACAATGCCGGCCACTTGGGTAAGCGTTTGTTTGTGATTTTGAACGATAATGAAATGTCTATCGCCCCGCCTGTAGGCGCGATGTCGTCCTATCTGTCCAAGCTTTATGCAGGTGAGCCGTTTCAGGAATTAAAGGCGGCGGCAAAAGGTGCGGTATCACTTTTGCCCGGCCCGTTTCAGGATGGTGCAAACCGCGCACGCGAGATGGTCAAGCATATGACTGTGGGCGGGACACTATTTGAACAGCTTGGCTTTTCATATGTCGGGCCCATTGACGGCCACGATATGGAACAGCTTTTAAGCGTTTTGCGTACGGTAAAACAGCGCGCAACCGGCCCGATGTTGATCCATGTGCTGACCAAAAAAGGCAAGGGTTACGCCCCTGCCGAGGCCTCAAGCGATAAATATCACGGGGTCAGCAGATTTGATGTGGTTACGGGCAAACAGCACAAAACCAAATCCAATGCGCCAAGTTACACACGGGTTTTTGCGGACAGTCTGATAAAAGAAGCTGCCGCAGACGATAAAATTGTGGCTGTCACGGCAGCAATGCCTGATGGTACAGGGCTTGATTTATTTGCTGAACGGTTCCCAAGCCGTTGTTTTGACGTTGGTATTGCCGAACAACACGGGGTGACTTTTTGTGCTGCCCTTGCCGCAGGCGGGATGAAGCCGTTTTGCACGATGTATTCCACATTCCTGCAACGCGGTTATGACCAGGTTGTGCATGATGTTGCCATTCAGCGTTTACCGGTCCGCTTTGCGATTGATCGCGCCGGTCTGGTCGGGGCTGATGGCGCGACCCATGCGGGCAGTTTCGACATTGCGTTTCTGGCCAATCTACCCGATTTCGTTGTGATGGCCGCCGCTGATGAAGCGGAGCTTGTGCATATGGTTGCAACTGCAGCATCTATCAATGACCGGCCAAGTGCGTTTCGTTATCCACGCGGTGAAGGCGTTGGTGTCGAAATTCCCGATAAAGGCAAGATTTTGGAAATCGGCAAAGGCCGCATGATCCAAAAAGGTAGCCGCGTTGCGATCCTGTCTTTCGGCACACGTCTGCAAGAAGTGATGAAGGCCGCTGAAAGTCTGGCCGCCAAAGGTATTACGCCAACGATAGCGGATGCGCGTTTTGCCAAGCCGCTGGATAAGGATTTGATCACGGAACTGGCGACAACACATGAAGCCATGATCACAATCGAGGAAGGTGCTGTTGGCGGTTTCGGCAGTCATGTGATGCAGTTTATGACGGATAGCGGCTTGCTGGATTCAGGCGTGAAGCTGCGTTCCATGGTGCTGCCGGATATATTCATCAGCCATAATTCGCCTGCAACAATGTATGATGTCGCAGGCATGAATGCCGAACATATCGAGGCTAAAGTGCTGGATGCTCTGGGTGTTGCCAGTCTGGTTAAGCGGGCCTAGTCGCGTGCCAAGGTGAACTGGCCAACCAATTCCACATGCGAAGACCAGCGGAACTGATCGACAACCTGCACCCAATCCATTGTATAACCGCCGTTGATCAAGGTTTTCGCATCACGCGCAAATGTTGCCGGATGGCATGATATAATCGATATTTTTTTGATATCCGACTGCGCCAGAACCTTGGTCTGTTCCAACGCACCTGCACGTGGCGGGTCAATGACAACGCCGTCAAATGCTTTTAGTTCATCCAGCAGCAAAGGGCGATAAAACAAATCGCGGGTTTCGGTTGTAACGTCTTTTGTCCCGACCGCTTGCCGCCAGCCTGTTGTCAGGGCCGCAAGCATTTCTGGCACAAATTCGATTGCATGAACTTCCGAATGTTGGGAAAGTGGCAGTGCAAAAGTCCCCGAGCCACTGAACAGATCCAGCACCCGCTTGCACCCTGAAAGTGTTTCAAGGGATGCGGCCACCAATGCCTGCTCACCTTGCGGTGTTGCCTGCAAAAAAGAACCGGCTGGCGGAATTACATGGGCCGGGCCGAATTTTTGGGTAGGCGGTTTAAGCTGTGCCAGAACCTCATTATTCCAGCTGATCCGGGCAAATCCGTTTGCCGCAGCCAGATGCGCCAAAGCCTCGGTTTGCTTTGGTTCAAGGTCTTTGGCCTCGGTTATATCCACATCCAAACCGTTTTCAGAGACCGTGGCACCAATGCGGATCTCTGTTTTTCGTGAGCATCCAAGTTTTGCAATTTCGCGAAAAGCATCAAAACCCTGCATGATCTGGGGATGTATCAAGGGGCATTCCAACAGGTCGATCAGGATGTCAGAGTTGCGTTTATGAAACCCGATTTCCGCAGATTTCTTTGTCCGCCGCGCTGAAAACACTGCGCGCCTGCGACTGCCGGGGGGCGAAACCTGAATAGGGCGGAATGTTGTTTCTATGTAGTTTAATGCAAACGTGTCTTGAACCAACTGCGTTTTCCAGTCGGCCAACAGGGTGTCATTGGCATGTTGCAAAATACAGCCGCCGCATTTTTTGAAATGCCGGCAGACGGGTTTGATCCGTGCCGGGACCGGTTCCAGAATGCGCACATCGGTACAGACACCATTTGCGATGTCGCCTGTCGCCACTTCGCCGGGCAAAGCATAGGGGACAAACACGTCTTCATTGCGGACCGTTGCAACGCCATCGCCCTGCCAGCTTAGCCGTTCTATTTTGAATTTTTCGCTCATGTTGGCGGCTTACTTGAAAATGTGAAGCGCGGAAAGGGCTACATCAGTCTTGGGACAGTAATTCATCTTTGGACAGTTGCAAACCGGAACTGATCCAGGTGGTTTCCAGCCGTTTCAGCCTTGCCCCTAATGCGGGCCCGCTAAAATTACCTGCCAGATCAATAGAGCCCACTGGAAATTTCGCTTTTGCACCGATGCTTAATTCCAGGTTTAAATCTGTTGGCAGCGGGTTTCCCAAGTGGGCGCATAATACCAAAAAGGCATCCTGTGCCGCCTCAAACCCCAGTTTGTAAGCGGCAATTCTAGGGGAAAGCGCATTTGTTACGGCAATACGCATTGCCGCCAGAAGTCGTGCTTCGTGTTTGCTTAACCGTAGCGCATCTTTGACATCCTGACCGCCAAGTGCCAGAAGCCTGCGCATCCAGCTTGGGGGCAGATCAAGGCTGCGTTCCAGATGGACAAGCGGCGCAATCGCACAATGATCCGCGCCTTTAAACACCCTGTTCAACACGCCGGTTTGCGCCATCGCGGCAATACTTGGTGCCGGGTTATCCGCACCCAGCAAGCGGCGTATTTCATGGCCGATGCGTTCTTTTGAAAGATTATCAATGCCATCCAGGTTCTGCGCACATGCATTTAATGCATCCGCATCAATGCCTGCGTCCGGATTGCCGTAAAGCGCGTGAAACCGGAAAAACCGCAAGATGCGTAAATAATCCTCGCGGATGCGATCCTCTGGATTTTCAATAAATAAAACTCGTCCCGCGCGCAAATCTTTCAAGCCGCCCAATGGGTCCAGGATGGTGCCATGCCGGTCTGCGTAAAGTGCATTCATGGTGAAATCACGGCGTTTTGCATCATCTTCCATAGCGGCGGAAAACACGACAACAGCACGCCTGCCATCGGTTTTGATGTCTTTGCGAAATGTTGTAACTTCGACGGTTTGTTCGTCAACAAGGAAGGTAACCGTGCCGTGTTCGATGCCGGTTGGGATTGTGCGCAATCCGTTGTCCTTTGCCAGCGTCATTACTGTTTCCGGCAAGGCGTCCGTTGCCATGTCAATGTCGCTGATAGGTTTTTCCAGCAGCGCATTGCGCACGCAGCCGCCAACGAAATATGCCTTGTAACCCGCTTGTTCAAGAAGGTTGAAAACAGCTGTTGGCCCGGTGGCGCGCAGCCAGCCAGCTTCAATGCGCATGGTTAACCTCCATTATATCGGCAAACATACGCAACATACGCGCAGTGGCACCCCAAATATAATACGGGCCATAGGGAACTGTGAAGTATTGCCGTTTCTGCCCCTGCCACATGCGCCCTTCAATCAGATAATTTGTCGGATCAAGCAGGTGATCAAGCGGCGCCGAGAAAACCTCGGCTACCTCACCCGTGCGCAAAACCGGGCTGAAATCCGCCGGTATCAGGCCGACATAGGGGCGTACCAGAAATGATGTGACCGTCACATGCTTGGGCAATGCGCCGATCATTTTCACGTCAGTTTGCGCCAACCCTATTTCCTCTTCTGCTTCACGCAATGCGGTATGCTGAAAAGATGTGTCGGTACTGTCCTGCTTGCCGCCCGGAAAAGAGATTTGCCCGGGATGATTGCGCATCGCGGTCGAGCGTTTGGTAAAGACGACTTCCAGTCCGTTTTGTCCCGGAATAATCGGAATTAAAACCGCAGCATCGCGTAGTTTTGTGACATCGATCAAGGGTTGATCAGGATTAAGGTCGAAATCAGACGATGACGCAGCATTTTGGACGCTGCCTAATGCGCTTTTTATCAAGTCAGTTTCTGGTTTGAAGCGTTCCATAATACGTTCATGGCCCACAGACGGGTTTGCTGCAAGGGTGTGAAACTTATTCCTTTGCATCAAACCCTAAAGTTTTTGGATCAAGTTCGTAATGGCTGCCGCAAAATTGGCAGTCAGCCGTGACCATGCCGTTGTCGGCGGTCATCTTTTCGATGTCTTTTGCTGAATACATTGACATGGTGGAACGCACTTTTTCCGGGCCGCAAGAACAGCCGAATTCGGCAAGTTGCACAGGGAAAACACGCGGCTGATCTTCGTGGTACAGACGTTTCAGCAATGTTTCTGGTGAGACATAGGGCCCGACAAGTTCAGTTTCGTCAATGGTTTGCATGTGCATGATAGCACGGTTCCACCCGTCTTCACGATCGTCCGGCATCAGGTCATCCGTGTGCGAAACCGCGGGTACCTTTGTGTCATCGGACGCGGCAATGGACGGGCCCGCTTTTGGCATCAGTTGCACCATAATGCCGCCTGCGCGCCATTTATCTTTTTCATTGGCGGTGGATGACTGGCCGACTGAAATAGCAAAATCGGTGGGCAACTGTTCGGATTGTGCAAAGTATGTAGTGGCGCATGCTGCCAATGATCCGCCCTCTAGCGGGGTCATACCCTGATAGGGCTGCATGTCCGTGCCCTGGTCTATAATGATCCCGAAAATACCTTTGCCGATTTTTTCAAACGGTGTTCCCGTTTCCGTGGTCAATAGCACTTCGTCGAAACTGGCGTAGGCGCGAATGCGCGCCGGTTCGCCATCTTCGCCGGGGCCGTAATAATCTGTTGCCAGAATACGGATAGGGCCATTCCCGCGGATTTGCAGTGATAATTTCCAGCGCAACTTAATAGTCGGGCCGATCAGGGCTGTTAAAACCACGGCCTCGGCCAATATTGCGGATACTTCTAGCGGGTAATTGTGCTGGCCCAATATTGTGTTCAGCAACCCGTCCAGTCTTGCGACGCGCCCGCGGATATCCGACCTGTCCAACTGGAAAGGCAGGATTGTATCGTCCCATTCGATTTTTGCTTCAGTTTCAGACATTATAAACCCATGCTTTTTGTTTCCATAAAACCTTTTGGCGTAAAGGGCAATTCCAAGCTGTTATTTGCACCCAATTGGGATATGTCAAAAGTATGAGACGTTATGGCCAATCCGTTAAGTCCGATGTGCAATACCGGCACCGTCCAGGTGCTTACGGTATCATTATGCGCAAGGATCAGATTTTATTAACCCGTGAGGATTTAACGGATGTGGAAATACAGCTGCCGGGTGGTGGCATTGATGCGGGCGAAACTGCCCTGCAGGCTTTGCACCGTGAATGTCTGGAAGAAACCGGTTGGAAGATACAAATAGACCAGCGCGTTGGTGCTTATCAACGGTTTACATATATGCCGGACTACGGGTTCTGGGCACAAAAAATCTGTCATATCTATATTTGCCGCCCGGTTTTCAAATTACACGATCCGCTAGAAGCATTTCATACAACGATTTGGGCCAACGCTGCCGATGCTGTTAACCAGCTGACAAATCAGGGGGACCGTGATTTTCTTGCGGCAGTTCTGTCGCGCTATTAATGTGCGGCCCTTGTGATCATGGCCTGATCCTTTAGGCCGCCAAATTTTACAAACTTTTGCGGAATATCCTCCAGGCGATCAACCGGCAATGCCGCGAAGGTTTCGAATTGACCGGCAAACGGGGATACGGCACCGGCGGTCAGGTTTTGAAGCACACACATAATTCGCTCGGCTTTATTTTCACGTTCGAACTTTAGCATAAACCCGTCATTCCTATCCGGTAGGCTTCTTGAGTAACCCTGTGCGACCTGAAGTTTCGTATTTGGTTTCTGCGGCAAGATTTGCACAACATCCCCGCCGCCGGATTGATGAAAGCAATATAGATATCCCGATGAATTCGTTTTTAGTTTTACAACGAACTTGCCATTTACACGATTACCATTCTTTGTGCTGGCAAGCATAAGATGCCGCCCTGCGGACTTCTTGATCACGCGGCTATCAGGATGACGGTTGAGTTCTTGAACCAGGCGTGAATAGACGTCGTAATTCAGGTCCCCCGTTGCAATCAGATCCTTATCCGCCTGAAATTTCGCCAGCGCTTTATGCGTTTCCAGATTCATGCGCCCGGTTGCCTGACCGGAAAAATAACCAAGCCTAAACAGCATTTTTTGCGTTTCTGAAATTGATATGGAATTGGGTGTTACAGTAAAACCCATGCGTTTTTTATTTTCTAACCTTTCATTGGTTTGTTCTATATTCAGGCATTGCCAATATGGGACTTTGGCATGCTGCCCCAACAACTCGATTGTGCCCAGCTCGATCAGATTGCGAACGGCCTGTCCGATGCTTTCGACACGGTTGAAAGATAGTGATATATCATATCCGGTCAGCTTTATCAGCCCCGAGGCACCGGTTCCGAACGCTTTGTTCGTCACGACCATTGAATTGGCCACTGACCCGCCCGGCAACACTGTTTTGTCGGGGTATGAAACAAGATGTAGATCGACCGAAACAATCGAGACACCTTTGCTGAAACTGGAAGGTGCTTTTTCCAAAGCCCCGCCATTGATTGTCAGCGGGTGGGGCGCACTGGTGAAATCCAGATCGAGGTTCGCGTGGTCATTCACGGTGTTTGTATCGACCTGTGTAATGGAGCCGCGAAAATAAAGCCCGGGTTTTTGTTGCTCTTCTGTCGGGGATAGCAAAACCAGCTGGCCGAAATCTTTTGAAAATGACTGATCCAGAAAAACATATGCCCTGCTTTTAATATTCATATGGTTAATCGCATTAAGCAGCATTTCATCGGCCCCGACGAAGGTTCTTTTTGAACGGTCATTTATTCCGGTAGACGAGATTAATATGCGTGGCCGCTTTGCATTCGCCAGCAGATTGTCCATACACCGCAGCGATGCGCTGAACGATGTCAGGTTTCGTACCGGCCTGTTATTTGGCTGGGCGATATTTTTTGCCATAGGCGCATTAAAACTTGCACATGCGGTCATGCCCAGCAGGCAAAGCATGGTGCAGATAAATCGGTATATTCTATCTATATGCAATTGTATCAATGAAAGACCCGCAGTTTTTTATGAGCTTGTCTTTTTTAAATTGAAAGAATGTAAATTTTGATAAATCATTAGGTTTTATCCCCCGAAAATTCGAATAAAATTGCAGATATATCATCATAAAACGGTGTGCCGTCTGCAAACTGGCTGACATCCCATAACAGGTCATTCAGATATTCTAGGCCGGTGTTGCCTGTGTGGTCGCTAAGGGCCGCGCGCATTCTGTCTTCATCGTAAAGCGCGTCATTTGCATTTTGGCATTCGGTAATCCCGTCCGAATACAGCATTAGCCGGTCCCCGCGCTTTAATTCCAGCGTTTCGGTCCTGTATTGCGCCCCGGCAATAAGCCCGATTGGCGGGCCGCCGGTCCCCACCAGCTCTGTCGTGCCATTCTTGCGTATGATGACCGGGTACGGATGCCCAGCCTGTACAAACCGGGTATGGCCGGTCGTCAGGTTTATATCGGCAAAAGCCAATGTGAAGTAATGTTCGGTTTCCATATCGGCAAGTAACTGGTTATTCAAAGCTTCGGCTATATGTGCCGGGGAACGATGGATAAATTCGCCGTTATGATCACGCTCGAATGCAATGTTCTGTGCTTTATTATTACGGCTTAAATATCCGGCAAGCCTTGCGGTAACCAGTGCCGAAGATATTCCATGGCCTGATACATCAATAGAATACATGCCCAAACGGTCGCGGGCAAAACGGAAAAACCCCACCAGATCACCCCCGACATGACCGCATGACTTGAACAGAATTGAAACATCGCCGCGTTCCAGCTTAACATGGTTCTCGGGGATCAATGAATGTTGCAGACGTTCTGCTTCCACCAGATCTTTTCGGATCTCTTCATGCAGGGCTTGCAGCTTTGATAATGTTTCGGATATGCGTTTGTTTTTATCCTGCAACATTTGTTCCATTTCCAGAATACGCTGCCCTGCCTGCATACGGGCGAACAGCTCTTCCGGGTTTACGGGCTTGGACAGAAAATCATCCGCGCCATGCGCCAGCCCTTCGGCAATTTCCTCTTTTGCTGATTTGGACGTCAGTAGAATAAAATAGCCGAATGTTTCACGATCTAGCGCCTTGAATGCTTTGCAAAACTCCAGCCCGTTCATGCCCGGCATCATCCAATCGCTGACAACCATGTCAAATTCCTGGGTTTGACAAAGCTTCAAGGCCTCTTGGGCGCTTAAACACTGAACCGGATCCAATCCCCATCTTTTAAGATGTGCGGATACGATTTTCAGCTGAAGTTTGCTGTCATCGACAACAAGCACACGAAACACATGTTCTTCGCTGGACAATAATGCAGATGTTGTCGTTTTTAAGTTTTCCAATAAAGCCTCATAGATGTCTGTTTTTGCATTATGCGCCATCAGGTTTAAGAACATGTGAAATTAAAAAAATTAAATTTGCAGCGATTTGGTAACCAATAATTAGGACGCTTTTGCAAAACATCATGTCAGCGTGATTGCAACAGGAACGTCGATGGCAGAATTAAAGCAGTTTTATTTTTCGGATTATGAACAAAGATGTCCCGAGGCCCCTTTGAACCATTCGCTGGTGGTAGAATTCATCTGGCAGGCCTTGGCGATTTGCACAATTATACTGGGGGCCAGATACCTGCTGTGGCGGTGGCAGTATTCGTTGAATACGGATTTATTGTGGTTTGCAGTTCTGGTCGCCTTGGCCGAAACTTGTGCATTTGCCGGGCTGTTGTTATATGTGCATAACCTGTGGTCGATCAATGACACCCCCCGAACGAAAGCGCCTAAGTATCGGTCGGATGTTATAAAGGGCACGGATGAGGGGCGCCCCATCAGCGTCGATATTTTCCTACCGACATATAACGAAGACCCCGAACTGACCCGTTATTCTATTCGCGATGCAAAGGCTGTGACGTATCCTTATGCGTTGCAACTGAAAATTCATGTGCTGGATGATGGTAACCGGCAGGAAATGAAAACCGTAGCACAAGAAGAGAGCGTTAACTATATTACACGCCCGACAAACACAGGCTTCAAGGCCGGTAATCTGCGCAATGGCATGGCGCAAACCGATGGCGATTTCGTGGTCATACTGGACGCGGACACACGTCCGTTCCCGACAATTCTAAGGCATACGCTGGGGTATTTTCGCGACCCTGACGTGGCGTGGGTTCAAACCCCGCAATGGTTCTATGATACGCCAATAGGTCGGCCGTTACACCGTGAATGGGCCGAAAGTTTCGGGCGGGTTGGTGGCTTTGCAGCCAAATGTATACAACAAATTGTGGGGCCAGTTACTGTGGGCCGTGATCCGTTCGTAAATGATGCAAAACTATTTTACGACGTTATTCAGCGCAGGCGCAACGGGTTGAACATCTCGTTTTGTTGCGGCGCGGGGTCAATTCACCGGCGCGAGGCGGTGATGGAAACCGCATTGAAAGAATATGCGAAAACAATTGATAAGCAGGCAAATGATTTCTCGGAATATGCGGCATCCGGCAAAGACCGGGATTTGCTGAAAAAGGCACTGCGCAAAGAGCTGTCTATTTCAACCGATCTTATGCCCTATAAATTCCATGTATCCGAGGATATTTATACCTCTATCTTGCTGCACGGGGATCAGGTTCGGAACTGGAAATCGGTTTACCACCCCCAGGTCGAAAGCAAGATGCTGTCACCCCTTGATATCCAAAGCTGGGCGACACAGCGGTTTAAATATGCTGCCGGCAGTCTGGATATACTTTTCAACGATTGCCCATTGTTTCGGAGCGGGATGAATTTTCGCCAGCGTTTAATGTACGGGGCTACGTTTTGGTCGTATCTGGCACCCTTGTGGACAGTTGTTTTTATAGCCGCGCCGCTGTTTGCACTGCTGGCGGGGTTGTCGCCGATTAAAGCGTATTCCGTTGATTTTTTCGCCCATCTGTTACCGTTTCTGATCATGCATGAACTGGCGGCAGTTTTTGGAACCTGGGGTGTTGATAACCGGCAGGGAAAGATGCTGAATATAGCGTTCTTTTCATTTAATCTAATGGCACTGTGGACGGTTTTATGCGGCCGCGAAATCAAGTTCAAAGTAACGCCCAAGGAACGAAATAACCAGCGCCGCTTATCGCTTGTTGCCCCGCAAATATGTGTTGTTGCAGTGACGTTTATCGCTGTAACTTTTGCGCTTTGGAATGTTTGGATCAACCCGGACAATGCCGATATCGGCCTGTTGGGTGTGAACATATTCTGGGCCGGCCTGAATGCTTATAGCATGACGATATTAATCAATGCGGCCCTTTGGACCCCTGCAAAAGAGATGGTGCAAAATCTGGATGTGAAGAATAGAATTACCAAAGGAAAGCCCGCGTGAGTATTACGCAGAACCTGATCAAGGCCCGCAGCCATATCGCGTTTGTCGTTGGCTTGTGCATTGCGGCCGCGATTGCAATAACCTTGGATGGCCGGTTGGGGTATCTGCGTGTTTCAAATGGTGCGCAGCACATAATCACCCGCAGTGCGGATCAAATTCAAATGGCGCCGTCAAAAATATTGAGCCCGCATGATATGCAAAATGCACAGGTGGCTTGGGGCTATTTTAAGAAAAATTACAACCCTGAAACCGGCCTTGTAAATTCTGTGGACGGGTTTCCATCGACAACGATATGGGACCAGTCCTCGTATCTGCTGGGTTTGATATCAGCCTATAAAATAGGTGTGATTGATGCTTCATTATTCAATCTGCGGATGTCGAAGGCACTGGAAGCTTTGGTAGATTTGCCGCTGTTTTTTGGAAAACTGCCAAATAAAGTATACGATACGCGTAACTTGCAGATGACAACCTATTCAAATAAGGCGGCCGCAGCGGGTATCGGCTGGTCCGCGCTGGATATCGCGCGAATGGCCGTGCCGCTGAACATCTTGCTGTATGATTATCCGGAACATGCGGGAAAAGCAGGCCGCATTCTATCCAACTGGGACTTTGACGCAATGGTGCAAGACGGCGTACTGATCGGCGCGCGTATTCATGCGCAAACCGGACTTCCGGAAACCATACAGGAAGGCCGCCTAGGATATGAGGAATATGGCGCGCGCGCCACAGCCTTGCTGGGGCTGGATACGATAACTGCCGCCAAATACGATGATTTCATTGAATTTACCGATATCGAAGGACAGCAGATTGCCGCTGATAGCCGTAATATGACCCTGTTCGGTGCGCCGAATTATGTCGTAAGCGAGCCCTATATTCTGATGGCGATCGAGTTCGGTCTGGATCGTGAAGCTAAAGAGCTGGCGCACCGCATTTACAATGCGCAGGCAAACCGGTTTGCATCATCGGGCCAACTGACGGCCGTCAGTGAAGACAACATCGACCAGAGCCCCTATTTTATTTACAATACCGTTTTTGCGAATGGTCAGGCGTGGAATACTGTCGATGATAACGGCGAACAGTTCCCCGATCTGAAGACGCTAAGCACCAAGGCCGCATTCGGCTGGGATGCGCTTTACGACACGGAATATACCCGGCGTCTGGTGGCGGAAATACAGAAAACCAAAACCGCAGACCGCGGCTGGATGTCGGGAGTATATGAAAAAGACGGGCGCGTGAACATGGTCGCGACAGCCAACACCAACGGCATTATTCTGGAGATTATCAATTACAAAGCAAACGGGCCGCTGGTCTCTGCGCGTTTCGCAAAAGGAGGCAAGCAATGATCAATTGGCAACAGGCGCGTCAACTGCA
>DAOUQS010000168.1 GCA_030625465.1 Amylibacter sp.
ACCCCGTCAGGCACGCGCGAAACCAAGGCTGCCGCCGCGCCTTTTTCCAGTGCCTGCGCCACAAAATCATGGCCATCACGCAGATCAGTTAAAGCCACGAACAAGTCGCCCTTTTGCAGGCTGCGGGTATCTATTGAA
This sequence comes from Amylibacter sp., assembly GCA_030625465.1. Classification (GTDB taxonomy): domain Bacteria; phylum Pseudomonadota; class Alphaproteobacteria; order Rhodobacterales; family Rhodobacteraceae; genus Amylibacter. Next base: position 139 of record DAOUQS010000168.1, read on the forward strand.
ACACCTGACACCTGCCATTTGACGGCGCATTTACCACCCGTGGCCGCAATGGCCTGATCGCTTGTCCAAAGCACACTCATGCGCCCAGCTCGTCTAAAGCCGCGACCGATATGCTGGCCTGTTCGGCATCATTAAACGGTAAAATCTGGTCCTTGATGATCTGCCCGGTTTCATGCCCCTTGCCCGCGATCAACAAAGCGTCACCGGCTTGCAAGCTATCAACCGCTGCCAGTATCGCAGTTGCACGATCACCGATCTGATTGGCCTTGGGACAGCCTGCCATAACCTCGGCGCGGATGCTTGCCGGGTCTTCGGAACGCGGATTATCATCCGTCAGAAAGACAACATCGGCGTTTTCCACCGCCGCGCGCCCCATCAAAGGCCGCTTGCCCCGATCACGATCGCCACCGGCCCCGAAGACCACGATCAACCGCCCCAGAACATGGCCGCGCAAAGCTTTCAACGCGGTTTCCAGCGCATCGGGCGTATGGGCAAAATCCACGAATACGTTCGCCCCGCTGGCCCGTGTTGCCGCCAGTTGCATCCGCCCCGGAACTGTTTCCAACCCGGACAAAGCACCAAACACATCCGCAGGCAAAGCCCCTGCGGCAATCGCCATGCCTGCCGCAATCAAAACGTTTTCCGCCTGAAACGCCCCGATCAATGACAGACGCACCGTATAGACCTCGTCACGCCACGAAAACCGCAGATCTTGCCCGGTGGCATCACTGCGCCGGTTCAGGATTTGCATGTCGGCCCCGTCTTTTCCCAACGTGATTACGTCCTGTCCACGCGCCTGCGCAATCGCCACCAGTGCCGCGCCTTTGGGATCAAGCGTATTGATTACGGCCGACCCCTCGGGCGGTAAAACCCGTGCAAACAACCCGGCTTTGGCGGCAAAATATTCGTCAAACGTATGGTGGTAATCCAGATGGTCCTGACTGAAATTGGTGAACCCGCCCACGGTCAGATAGACTCCGTCCAGACGCCGCTGTTCCAGCCCGTGACTGGACGCTTCCATCGCCGCGTGGCTAATGCCTGCATCCTTCAGCTTGCGCAACAAACGGTGCAAAGTGATCGGTTCAGGTGTTGTATGCTTCAGGGCCTCGCTATAAGCGCCCTCAACCCCTGTGGTACCGAAATTTACCGCGTCCAGCCCAAGGGATTCCCAGATCTGCCGGATGAAATTCGCCACAGAGGTCTTACCGTTCGTCCCCGTCACCGCGGTCATCGTTGCAGGCTGCGCCCCGTAGTACCGCGCCGCCACTTTCGCCAGCGCCATACGCGGGTCATCGACAACAATGAACGGAATCTCCAGCGTTTCCACATCACGCAATGCAATTTCCAGACCTGCGGCATCGGTCAAAACTGCTGCCGCATCCATACGAATAGCATATTGTATGAACGCACCACCATGCACTTCCGACCCCGGCATCGCGGCAAATAAATTGCCCGGCCGGGTTTCTCGACTGTCGACACAAATTCCGGTGATAGTCCGATCAGCGCCATTTCCCCCGTGCGTTGGCACCAAGCCCAGCTCTTTCAAAGTCTTTTCGGGCTTGAAATCTGTGGGCATAAAAAGGCGTCCTTGATCAGTTTTTTACCTGCGTGTATTGAACTTTTCCGCTGCCCGCAACCTCTGGCCGCATATTCAAAACCGGGGCCAAACGGGTGATCAGCTCGGCTGCTACCGGCACGGCCGTCCAGCCTGCGGTACGGCGTTTTTCGCCTGCCGCCTGTATTGATGGTTCGTCCAGTGTCAGCACCAGAACATACTGCGGATCATGCGTTGGAAAGGTTGCGGCAAAGGTCGCGATAACCCTGTCGTCATAGTAGCCGCCACTTGGCTTTGGCTTGTCCGCAGAGCCGGTTTTGCCACCAACCGAATAGCCCTTAACCTCGCCGAAACTGGCAGTGCCGCGCGTCACCACATTGCGCAGCATCCGCATCAATGTTTTCGATGTCTCACCAGACAGAACCCGCGCGCCGTGCAGATTATCACTGTCGGTTTTCAACAAGGTTGGTTCCACTTTATATCCGCCATTGGACAGCGTCGCATAGGCAGAGGCCAGATGAAGCGGTGTCGCCGCAATGCCGTGACCATATGAAATCGTCATGGTCGATAACTCAGACCAGTTTGAAGGGGCCAGCGGCTTGATATGGCTGGATTCAACCAATTCCAATTTCGTCGGCTCTAAAAGACCAAGCGCGCCCAGAAATTTCTTTTGCGCCTTGCCACCAATATCTTTCGCCATATGCGCGGTGCCGATATTCGACGATTTCACGATCACATCCATCACACTTAACTGAGAGCCATAGTTGTGAAAATCGCGGATCTTGAACTTGCCCCATTTAATCGGGCCGCGCGTGTTAATCATTGTGTTTTCATTCACCAGCCCCTTGTCCAGCGCAAGTGCGGCAGTAAACAATTTAAACGTCGAACCCAACTCGTACACGCCTTGCGCGGCACGGTTGAATAACGGGCTGTCGGACTGGTCACCCTTGACCAAAGGCGCCGGACGGTCGTTGGGATCAAAGTCAGGCAGCGACACCATGGAAATAACCTCGCCGGTGTGAACATCCATCAACACCGCAGCCGCCCCCTTGGCTTCCATGATTTTCATGCCACCTTCCAACACGCGGCGGGTCGTCGCCTGTACGGTCAGATCAATGGATAATTGCAGCGGCTTGTCGACCTGGGCAGGGTCACGCATACGCGCATCAAAAAACTTTTCCACACCGGCGACGCCAATCAATTCAGCCGCACGCACATCCTCTTTGCCGAAACCGGTTCCACCCAGAATATGCGCTGCCAGTGCGCCATTGGGATAAAGCCGCATTTCACGCGGCCCGAACAGCAAGCCCGGCTCGCCGATATTGTGAACACGTTGCTGTTGTTCGGGGCTGGTTTTCTTGCGCACCCAGACGAACCGCCGCTTGCCGGTAAACTGTTCCATCAGTTTTTCCAGCTTAAGGTCGGGAAAGATTTTTGCCAGCTCCTTGGCCGCATATTCCGGATTGATCATGATATGCGGCTGGGCATAAAGTGAAGTTGTTATCAGGTTCGTTGCCAGAACAGTTCCATTTCTGTCAATAATATCAGCACGTTGTGAATATATCTGGGAATTAGATAGCGCCATCCTAGGCTCTTTTGGCTCGCTCATGGCCAGTACGGCCATTTTGCCACCGACCGCCGCAAAGCCCAAAAAGAACAAAAGCCCCAGCATGGTCAGACGCGCTTCGGCGCGTTTGCGTGTTTTTTGCAGCGTTGCCAGATTGCGTTTGGTGCGTTCCGCCGCTTCGATCCCGTCAGGGTTTTCGCCATGCTTTCGGGCCTCGATCACACGGGCCAGCGGGCGTAAAGGTGTGCGGATCATGGCCATTCCTTCCCGTTTTCAGGGTCAGTTGAAATAACCCTGACAGGGGTGTTGATATTAAACATATCCGGCCCCGGATATGAAACCATTTCACTGTCGCCAAAGTGCGATGGCAACAACGGGATCAATCGAAGATCTTTGAAATTCAGATCCACAAGATCGCGCAAACGGTCGGGCCGGTTCAAATAGGCCCACTCTGCTTTCAACACGGCAATTGTTTCTTTTTCTTGCGCAATATGTTGCTGCAATTCTTTCACGCCACGCAAAGACGCCTGGGTTCTGTAGTTTTCTTTATAGGCCCAATAAGCCAGTCCAATCACAAAAGCCGAGCATAGCAGGTAGAATAAAGAACGCATTAATTCAGCCTCGCATAATCAAAAGCGGGTAAACCCAACGCCTTGGCATCAATCGCACCCGCAGCGGCCGAGGTTCGGCGCGCAAGCCGCAGCTTTGCAGACCGTGAACGCGGATTATCTTCCAGCTCGGTCGCGGTTGGCCCGATCGCCTTTTTGGAAATCTTTTCAAACTGCGGCAAGGTTTCCGCAATTTCGGGCGCATAACGGTTGGACCGCGCCTGTTCGCTGCGCGCCTGTATAAAGCGTTTCACAATGCGATCTTCCAGCGAATGAAACGTGACAACCGCCAAAACACCGCCCTCACCCAGAACCGCTTCTGCCGCGGACAATGCCCGTACCAATTCACCCAATTCATCGTTTACAACAATGCGCAAAGCCTGAAAGGATCGTGTGGCAGGATGCGTCTGGCCGGGCTTCGCACGCGGAAGTGCCGCTTCAACAACATCGCACAACTGCTTTGTTGTCTCGAAAGGTGCGCTCTTGCGGGCTTCAACGATACGCCTTGCAATACGCCGCGATGCCCGTTCTTCACCGTAAAGGTACAAAATATCCGCCAACACAGCTTCATCCGCCGTATTCACAACATCCGCCGCCGTCATACCGTCTTGCGACATGCGCATATCCAGCGGCCCGTCTTGCATGAAAGAAAAGCCGCGATCGGCCTGGTCTATCTGCATTGAGGACACACCGATATCCAGAACCACACCGTCCAGCGGCACCGCACCATGCGCTTGCGCCAAACTGTCCAGCTGTCCGAAAGTTCCCTTGATCAAAACCAGACGATCACCGTAATCATCCGCCCATGTTTTTGCACGCGCAAACACCTCGGGGTCGCGATCAACCGCATAAACACATGCAGCCCCCGCATCCAGCAGCGCACGCGTATA
>DAOUQS010000149.1 GCA_030625465.1 Amylibacter sp.
ACGTTGGGCCTGATGGCCGCAAAGCGTCGTTTGTTCGTCCTGCCTTCACTGATTACAACAGTGAAAGGAATGATCGCCGAGGAAAAGGGTGAAGTGACTGCGGAAGTGATAGCAGCCAAGTCCCTGACCAAAGCGCAACAAGACAAACTTGCCAAGACGCTAGCCGCGACTGTGGGCAAGGATGTAAAAGTGACTGTCTCCGTCGATGAAACGCTCATCGGCGGTTTGATCGTTAAAGTGGGTTCGAAAATGATTGATAGCTCAATCCGTTCGAAACTCTCCAATCTTCAAAATGCAATGAAAGAGGTCGGGTAATGGGTATCCAAGCTGCAGAAATTTCTGCGATCCTCAAAGATCAGATTAAGAATTTCGGTAAAGAAGCCGAAGTGGCCGAAGTTGGCCGTGTTCTATCTGTCGGTGATGGTATCGCGCGTGTACACGGGCTGGACAATGTCCAAGCCGGTGAGATGGTTGAATTCCCCGGTGGTATCCGTGGAATGGCCCTGAACCTTGAAGCGGACAACGTTGGTGTTGTTATCTTCGGTTCTGACAGCACCATTAAAGAAGGCGACATAGTCAAGCGTACAAACGCGATTGTGGAAGTGCCTGTCGGCCCTGAATTGCTGGGTCGCGTTGTGGACGGTCTGGGCAATCCTATTGACGGCAAAGGCCCGATCAAAGCCAAGCGCCGCTCGACTGCGGATGTGAAAGCACCGGGCATTATCCCGCGTAAATCAGTACACGAGCCTATGGCAACCGGTCTGAAATGTGTGGATGCCTTGATCCCGATTGGCCGTGGCCAACGCGAATTGATCATTGGTGACCGTCAAACAGGTAAAACAGCGATCGCACTTGATACGATCCTGAACCAGAAATCATACAACGATGCTGCCGGCAAAGATGACAAGAACAAATTGTTCTGCATCTATGTAGCCATCGGCCAGAAGCGTTCAACTGTTGCACAGTTGGTCAAGAAACTGGAAGAAAAAGGCGCGATGGAATATTCCATCGTGGTTGCCGCGACCGCGTCTGACCCGGCCCCGATGCAGTTCCTGGCACCATATGCCGCGACCTCTATGGGTGAATATTTCCGTGACAACGGCATGCACGCACTGATGATTTATGATGACTTGACCAAACAAGCGGTTGCTTATCGTCAAATGTCATTGCTTCTGCGTCGCCCACCGGGACGTGAAGCTTATCCGGGTGACGTGTTCTATCTGCACTCCAGATTGCTGGAACGTTCTGCGAAACTGAACGAAGATAACGGTTCTGGTTCATTGACAGCCTTGCCTGTGATCGAAACCCAGGGCGGTGACGTGTCTGCGTTTATTCCGACAAACGTGATTTCCATCACCGACGGCCAGATTTTCTTGGAAACTGAATTGTTCTACCAAGGTATCCGTCCGGCGCTGAACACAGGTCTGTCTGTGTCTCGTGTGGGTTCATCTGCGCAAACAAACGCGATGAAATCTGTTGCGGGTTCGATCAAACTGGAATTGGCCCAGTACCGCGAGATGGCAGCATTTGCCCAGTTCGGTTCTGATCTGGATGCGTCAACCCAGGCCCTATTGGCCCGTGGCGAGCGTTTGACAGAATTGCTGAAACAACCGCAGTACTCACCGCTGACAACAGCCGAGCAGGTTATCGTGCTTTATGCAGGTACCAATGGCTATCTGGATGGTGTCGATGTGAAATCTGTTGGTCGTTACGAAGCTGATCTGTTGGCATTCTTGCGCAACAAGCACAGCGATTTGCTGGATTGGGTTTCGAAAGAAGATCCAAAGATCAAAGGCGAAGCCGAAGACAAGATCAAAGCCGCTGTAGAATCTTTCACTAAAGATTTTGCGTAACCCGAGGCCTTTTTGGAATAGGAGTTTGGATAGATGCCAAACCTCAAGGACCTAAAAACACGGATCGAAAGCGTAAAGAATACGCGTAAGATCACCAAGGCCATGCAGATGGTAGCGGCAGCAAAACTGCGACGCGCACAAGAGGCGGCCGAAGCCGGTCGCCCCTATGCGGATCGTATGAATGCTGTGATGGCCAATTTGGCCGGTGCCTCTGCTGGTGCTGAAGGCGCGCCAAAGTTGTTGGCAGGATCAGGCGATGACAAAGTGCATCTTTTGGTCGTGGCAACATCCGAACGCGGGCTTTGCGGTGGTTTCAACTCTTCGATCGTGAAAATGGCACGTGCCAAGGCGGCTGAATTACTGGCCGATGGCAAGACCGTCAAAATGCTGACAGTCGGCAAAAAAGGCCGTGAACAGCTGAAGCGTGAATATGCAGACATCATGATTGATCACGTTGATCTGTCCGATGTGAAACGCCTTGGATATGTGAATGCCCAAGGTATTGCAACCGACGTGGTAGACCGCTTTAACGCAGGCGAATTTGATGTAGCGACGATTTTCTACAACAAGTTCGAAACTGTGATGAGCCAGATACCGACAGAATTGCAACTGATCCCTGCCAAGTTCGAAGCTCAAGAAGGTGCTGAAGCACCGTTTTATGAATACGAACCCGGTGAAGATGAAATTCTGGCCGAGCTGCTGCCGCGCGCACTGGCAACGCAGGTTTTCACAGCTTTGCTGGAAAATGGCGCGTCAGAGCAAGGTGCGCGGATGTCCGCAATGGACAACGCAACCCGCAACGCTGGCGAAATGATCGACAAGCTGACTATCGTGTACAACCGTTCACGCCAAGCTGCGATTACAAACGAATTGATCGAGATTATCTCGGGCGCGGAAGCGCTTTAAGAAACTGGAGAAACCAAAATGGCGAAAGCTAAAGCAAAAGGTGCAACTGGCAAGATCACGCAGATCATTGGCGCAGTTGTGGATGTTCAGTTCGAAGGCGACCTGCCTGCGATTTTGAACGCGGTGACTACTGACAATAACGGCGTCAATCTGGTGCTGGAAGTGGCCCAGCACTTGGGCGAAAACACTGTGCGTACCATTGCGATGGACGCGACCGAGGGTTTGGTTCGTGGCCAAGCTGTAACGGATACCGGCGGTCAGATCACTGTTCCAACCGGCCCTGCAACATTGGGTCGTATCATGAACGTGGTTGGCGAGCCTGTGGATGAACTTGGTCCGGTTAAAACCAAAACATCACGTGCTATTCACGGCGAAGCACCTGCATTTGACGAACAATCTACCGAAACTGAAATCCTGGTGACAGGTATTAAAGTTGTGGATCTTTTGGCACCTTATACAAAAGGTGGTAAAATTGGTCTGTTCGGTGGTGCCGGTGTTGGTAAAACAGTTTTGATCATGGAATTGATCAACAACATCGCCAAAGTACACTCTGGTCTGTCCGTGTTTGCGGGTGTGGGCGAGCGTACGCGTGAAGGTAATGACCTGTACCACGAGATGATTGAATCCGGTGTTATCGTTCCTGATGACATGGAAAAATCAAAAATCGCACTTGTGTACGGCCAAATGAATGAACCTCCCGGTGCGCGTATGCGTATTGCTTTGACCGGTTTGACACTGGCCGAGCAGTTCCGCGACGAGTCTGGTGCAGACGTTTTGTTCTTCGTAGACAACATCTTCCGCTTTACACAAGCGGGCGCCGAAGTGTCAGCGCTGTTGGGTCGTATTCCATCAGCTGTGGGTTACCAGCCAACACTGGCCACCGACATGGGCGCGATGCAAGAACGTATTGCGTCAACCAAAGCCGGTTCAATTACATCTGTGCAAGCCGTTTACGTGCCTGCGGATGATTTGACCGACCCGGCCCCTGCGACATCATTTGCCCACTTGGATGCGACAACCGTTCTGGATCGTGCGATTTCAGAAAAAGGTATTTATCCTGCGGTGGATCCATTGGGTTCAACATCGCGTTTGCTTGATCCACTGATCATCGGTGACGAGCATTACACTGTGGCAACAGACGTACAACAAGTGTTGCAGCGTTATAAATCCTTGCAGGACATCATTGCGATTTTGGGCATGGACGAGCTGTCAGAGGATGACAAACTGGCCGTGACACGCGCACGTAAAATCGAGCGTTTCTTGTCACAACCATTTGACGTGGCCAAAGTGTTCACAGGTTCTGACGGTATTCAGGTACCTTTGGAAGATACAATCGCATCGTTCAAAGCTGTTGTTGCGGGTGAATATGACCACCTGCCGGAAGCGGCTTTCTACATGGTTGGCGGTATCAGTGATGTGATTGCCAAAGCGGAAAAAATGGCGGCTGACGCTGCTTAATCGATAAAAGAGGGGCCATCATGGCTACTATTCAATTCGACCTTGTGTCACCGGAACGTAAACTGGCGTCTATTGAAGCATCCGAGATTCATATCCCGGGTGCCGAAGGCGACTTTACCGCGATGGCTGAACACGCTTCATTGCTAACAACTTTGCGCCCCGGCGTTATCAAGGTTGTGGCAGGCAACGATGTGACCGAATATGTGGTTACAGGCGGCTTTGTTGAAGTGTCTGGCACATCTGCATCGGTTTTGGCGGAACAAGCGATGCCAAAATCCGAAGTGACTGCGGATATCGTGAACGGTTTTGTGGAAGCCGCGGAAGTGGCGGCAAAAGGCACGATCGGTGCTGAAAAAGACGTGGCCGACAAACGCATTGCAGACACCAAGGCGTTGTTGGATCAAATCTAGCGCCCAATCTTATACTGACTGTTTTAAAGCCCTGCCTTGTCGCGGGGCTTTTTTCATTGTGTTATCAAAATAACTCACGTTAAGTTGTCTGGTAAAGGTAATGAGTATGAAACGCGTCTACGCAAGTACAATCGGGATTGATCAAGGAACAGAGATGCTATTCTCTGATTTTGATACCGATGGCGATATGTGGACAGGGAACGGCCCGCGCGAACGCCGTGTTGCCATTACATTTTCCGAGAACTTCAAGAATAAACCCAATGTCATGGTGACACTGGAAATGTTCGATATGGATAGCGGCACCAATCAACGCGCCGAAACCGTGGCCGAGAATATCACCGAAACCGGTTGTGATATTGTGTTTCGCACCTGGGGCGATACTAAAATCGCCCGCGCCCGTGCCGCATGGATGGCCATTGGCGGTGTGGACGCTGCGGATAACTGGGACGAGATGTATTAGAGGGTAGGGTGCTACCACGCCTTATCGCCCCGTCGCCGTTTATTCGGTGGCGGGGTTTTACGTTTCATTAGGGTGTGTAGGTTATAAGGAAGGCAGGCCTGCCGTTTGTAGCTATATGGCCGAACAAGGGGTGGAAGACCCTTGCACCTGTTCTTAACTGTTAAGTCTGGTGGCTTTCGCATTTGGCGCTGTTACCCGCCCTTTGAAAACCCGATGACTACTTTTGCTAGCAAGGGTGTTATACACTTGGAAGGGTGAAGGGTTTGTTAGGGCGGCGTGCGCTATGC
>DAOUQS010000267.1 GCA_030625465.1 Amylibacter sp.
GAGATCACATAAGATGTGTGAACGCGGCCCGTGTCGGGGTTGATGTGACCCTGCAAAGCGTCCGTATAGGTGCTTTTCAGCTTGGCCATCTGCCGCCAGTCCAGAACACGGGCGGGCAGGTCATGCCCGTCAGCCGCGAGGTCTTCCAGAATATCGGCACCGGTTGCATATGCACCGGTTTTACCTTTTTTGCCGCCCTCAATCCCCATCTGGTCGAACAGGATTTCCCCAAGCTGCTTGGGGGAGGCCACGTTAAACTTGCCCCCTGCCAGCTTGTAAATCTCGTCCTCAAGCCCCGCCATTTTCTGCGCTAAGTTGTTGGACATGCGGGACAAGTGGTCACGATCAACCTTGATACCCGTCATTTCCATTTTCGCCAGAACCGGGATCAAGGGCCGTTCCATTTTCTCGTAAACCTTCGTCACGTTTTGACTGTGTAACAACGGCTTGAACTTCTGCCACAGGCGCAGTGTAATGTCCGCGTCTTCCGCAGCATATTTCACCGCCTCGTCTATTGGCACCTTATCAAAGGTAATTGCCGATTTTCCGACACCCAGCAGGGTTTTTATCGGGATCGGTTTGTGATCCAGATAGCGTTCCGAAAGCGCGTCCATACCGTGATTATGCTTGCCGCCATTTAGCGCATAAGACAACAGCATTGTATCATCAACCGGGGCCAGCGTGATACCGTTTCGCTTCATAATCTTGAAGTCATACTTCATATTCTGGCCGATTTTCATAATCGCTGCGTCTTCCAGAACCGGCTTCAGCATCGCCAAAGCCACGCCCAGTTCGATCTGTCCTGCCGCCAGATCAGAGCCACCAAACAGATCGCCCTCACCCTCTTTATGGGTCAACGGAATGTAGCAGGCCTCACCCGCTTCCACGCACAGACAAATCCCGACAAGATCAACGATCATGTCGTTCAACCCTGTAGTTTCCGTGTCAAACGCCACCCAGCCACGCGCCTTGATCTTATCAATCCAGACCTGCAAAGCCGCCGTATCACGCACGCATTCGTATTTGTCGGGGTCAATGGCGGGCATATCTGCAATCGGGCTGCCACTTGGCGCGGGACTAGCTGTAACCTCTGGCATGGCGGGCACATCCACCCCCAGCTTGGTCGCTATACGCGCGGTCATAGACCGAAATTCCATGCTGGCCAAAAACCCCAGCAAATCATCCGGCACAGGGTCCTGAATTTCAAAGTCGGCAAAGTCCACATCCAGCGGCACATCTGTGGCCAGTGTCACCAGTTCGCGGCTCATGCGGATCTGGTCGGCTTTGCCCAGCAGGGTTTCACGCCGTTTCGGTTGCTTGATCTCACCCGCGCGTTCCAGCAGCGTGTCCAGATCACCATATTCATTGATCAGCAAGGCGGCGGTTTTAATCCCGATACCCGGTGCGCCCGGAATATTGTCCACACTGTCGCCTGCAAGCGATTGCACATCAATCACACGGTTTGGCCCGACACCGAATTTTTCTTCGACCTGGTCAATCCCGATACGGCGGTTTTTCATCGCGTCAAACATCTCGACACCACCGCCCACCAGTTGCATCAAATCCTTGTCGGACGAGATTACCGTGACCCGCGCGCCCGCGTCACGCGCCTGCACCGCCAAGGTCGCTATAATATCGTCGGCTTCATAACCTTCCACTTCGACACAGGCCAGATTAAACGCGCGTGTCGCTTCACGGATAATCGGAAACTGCGGCACCAGATCTTCGGGTGCCGGCGGTCGATTGGCTTTGTATTCGGGGTAGATGCCAGAGCGGAAAGTTTTACCCTTATGATCGAACACCGCAACCACATGGGTCGGTGCATCATGGCCTTTTTGATCCTCGACCATCTTGAAGATCATATTGCAATAACCACTGATCGCGCCGACAGGCAAGCCGTCGGACTTGCGTGTCAGGGGTGGCAATGCGTGATAGGCGCGAAAGATAAAGCCAGAGACATCGATTAGTTGTAAGTGGTGGCCTTTGCCGATGTTCACGCGGCTCAATGCCCCGCGTCCGCGGCCTCTTTCAAGACAAACTTACAATCGCAATAGGGGCATTCGACCCAGCCATGTTCACCAGGCATTTGCAACCAGACACGCGGATGCCCGCCTTCCCCGCCATCACATGAAACACGGGTTTTGGTTACTTCAATAACTTCAGGGGCATCTTGTGGCATAGGTCTGGTTCCTGTCGGTGACATTTATTGCTTTATCATAATCGCAAGCATCCTACGCTGCAATGCAAATTCAAATATTCGGCAACATCCGCCCCAGGAATTTACCCGCCAGAATATGCACATGCAAATGCGGCACATCCTGCACGCCGTTTTTGCCGGTGTTAGCGATCATCCGGTAGCCATCAACCCCCGCATCCAGATCAACCCCCAGCATTTTACAGACCTTGCCGATAGTACGGGTGTAATCCACGATCTCGGCATCACCAGCCTCAGCCGCGAAATGGTCAAAACTAACGTAGGCCCCTTTGGGAATGATCAGCACATGATCAGGCGCTTGGGGTGCTATATCGCGAAACGCCAGACAGTGATCGGTTTCCAGAACCGTATCATTGGGAATTTCACCACGCAGGATTTTAGCAAAAATGTTTTCAGGGTCGTAATCGTAGGCCATCTGTGGCTCCTAATCAGAAAATAAATAAGGGGTTTGCGCAATTTGCCGGGCTTTGTCTTCACCCACATCAAGAAACGCCGATATTTGCATCATATTGTCTTCGGGCGAATGTTTGTCCGAGATCGAATATAAATGCGGGAAATTACGGTCGCGGATACGGTCGCTTTCAAACGCCAGATC
>DAOUQS010000352.1 GCA_030625465.1 Amylibacter sp.
CGACACTAATGACAGTGTTTATCATCGGCCTTGCCTACAGTATCTCAACCGGGTTCGCCGGCTTTTGGGGTGGCCTGCCGTTCTGGATTATATCGCTGACAGTGTTGTCGATGGCGATTTATAATTTCTGGGAAGAATGCGTTAAAAAGAAAGACTAAGATGCCAAGCAAACCGACCCTGTGGATTACGCGGCGTCTATCGGATGCCACCCTTGAACGCGCCTCGCGTGATTATGACGTTATCATCAATCGCGAAGACGGTACTTTTACTGCGGACGAAATCATTGCAATGTCATCGCAAGTGGATGCAATCCTGCCTTGCCATTCAGAACTGTTTAATGCGGACGTCGCAGCAAAGCTTGACGCCCGTGTCAGGATCATTGCCAACCATTCGGTCGGCGTGGACCACTGCGATTTACCAGCCCTGAAAACGCGCGGCATAACCGTAACGAACACCCCCGATGTGTTGTCTGACGCCACCGCCGAAATAGCTATGCTGCTATTGTTGGGTGCCGCACGCCGCGCGGTCGAAGGTGACCGCCTGATGCGCACCGGTGCGTGGGATTTCTGGTCACCGTCCTTTATGGTCGGCAAACAGGTCAGCGGCGCACGTCTGGGCATCGTTGGCATGGGGCGCGTTGGCCAGGTTATGGCACGGCGCGCACGCGGGTTCGACATGGATGTGCATTACTACAACCGCAGCCGCCTGCCGGCAGAGCTGGAACAGGGTGCGACCTACCATGATACGGTCGAAGACCTGATGGGCGTCGCCGATTTTCTATCACTGCATTGCCCCGCAACCTCTGAAACCACGGGGCTGATAGATAAAGATATGCTGGCCCGTCTGCCAGATGGCGCGATATTGGTGAACACCGCACGCGGTGCGCTGATTGATGAGTCTGCATTGGTCGCGGCCATCACCTCGGGCAAACTATCAGCCGCTGGGCTGGATTGCTTTCAAACAGAACCGGGTGGAAATCCGGCTTTTGCCGCACATGAAAACATCTTTATGTTACCCCATATCGGTAGTGCTACAACCCAGACGCGTGATGCAATGGGTTTTCGCGCCCTTGATAATCTGGATGCATTTTTTGCAGGCGACACGCCTAATGATCAGCTTTAAGCTGGATTTAACTTTTTGAAAACAATGCGCAGTAAATGAACTGCATGAAGGGAAAATAAAATGGCAAAAGTAGCATTTTTAGGTCTGGGCGTTATGGGCTATCCAATGGCAGGGCATCTGCAAGCGGCAGGCCATGAAGTCACCGTTTATAACCGCACTGCGGCCAAAGCCGAAGCTTGGGTCGCCCAACATGGCGGAACCGCCGCTGCGACACCTGCTTTGGCGGTGCAAGGTGCGGAATTTGTGTTGTGTTGTGTTGGTAATGATGACGATCTGCGCTCGGTTTGCTTGGGTGATGACGGTGCTTTTGCCGGAATGGATGCAGGGGCTATCTTTGTGGATCATACAACGGTTTCTGCAGCTGTGACACGCGAACTGTTTGCCGCCTCGGGTGACAAGGGCATTGCATTCGTCGATGCGCCTGTTTCGGGCGGGCAAGCAGGCGCTGAAAACGGCGCACTTTCAGTGATGTGCGGCGGCCAGCAATCAGATTATGACAGGGCCGCGCCAATTATTGCGGCTTATGCGCGTATCTGCAAACGCATCGGCGACAGCGGTGCTGGGCAAATGACCAAAATGTGCAACCAGATTGCGATTGCCGGATTGGTTCAGGGCCTGTCCGAAGCACTGCATTTTGCCGAAAAAGCCGGGCTTGATGGCCGTGCCGTGGTAGAGGTGATCAGCCAGGGGGCCGCAGGTAGCTGGCAAATGTCAAACCGCTATGAAACCATGCTGGACGACCAATTTGAACACGGGTTCGCCGTTGACTGGATGCGCAAGGATCTTGGCATCTGCCTTGATACCGCAAATGAAAATGGCGCCAGCCTGCCGGT
>DAOUQS010000306.1 GCA_030625465.1 Amylibacter sp.
TGGACGGGTTCGGTGTTTTAAACGTCGGGGACAGGGCTGTTCCGGGTGCGGTTGCCCGTGTTGCAGAATTGCGCGCATTGGGTAAACGGGTTTTACTTGTGACCAATTCGGCAAGTGCCTCAAGGCAAAATCAGGTTGCACGGTATATGAAGCGGGGCTTTGATTTTCGCATTGATGATATTATTTCCAGCCGCGAGCCCGCATTGACGGCGATTGCGCAGGGGCCGGAATATAAGTGGGGGTTGGTTGCCGATCCGGCTTATGGATGCGATGGCATCGCGCATCTGGACGGGGTGTTCCTAGGGGATGATAGCGCTGCATATGACAGTGTTGACGCATTCTTGATGCTTGGTTGCACCCAATGGACAAAAGCGCGTCAGGAAATTCTAGTGCAATCAATACGCAGTAATCCCAGACCTGTTTTTGTGGGAAATCCTGATATTGCGGCACTGCTTGAAAGCGGGATCTCACGCCAACCAGGACATTTCGCCCATCGTTTGGCCGATGCCACGGGTATTGCGCCGCAGTTTTTCGGCAAGCCGTTTTTAAATATTTTTGACTATGCGTTCACGCAGCTTGACTCTGGCTTTGATCGCGACCGCACGATTATGGTCGGGGATAGCCTGCACACTGATATTCTGGGCGGCCGTGGTGCGGGGGTTAAAACCGCTTTGGTTACAGATTTTGGCACGCTTGCAGGGATGGACGTGAAAGCGGCTATAAACACATCCGGCATAATACCTGATTATATAATGCCCGGGCCATAACTGGATAAAAATTTACCATTTGATAAATATTTTCGCTTGTGCCAGTATGATTCTATGAATTGTAACAAAGCGGAGGCAGCTATGCCGAATTCGGTAGCCACAGATGGAATTGTTTCAGGGCGTTTGGATCACGAAATCCTAAGGGAAAACTTTTCTGATCTTCATCCTGTATTGAATGATCACGAGGCATTGGTCGCGGCTGACCGCTGCTATTTCTGTTACGACGCGCCTTGTATGGACGCCTGTCCCACAAGCATCGATATTCCGCTTTTCATCCGTCAAATTGCCACGGGCACGCCGGACGCGTCTGCGCATACGATCTTTTCCCAGAATATTCTGGGCGGGATGTGCGCACGGGTCTGTCCGACGGAAACTTTATGCGAAGAGGTTTGTGTGCGTGAAACCGCAGAATCCAAGCCTGTCGAGATCGGCCGTTTGCAACGTTATGCCACCGATGTGGCAATGACTCGTGACGGTCAGCCATTCAAGCGGGCGGCGTCCACCGGTAAAACTATTGCTGTTGTCGGGGCAGGGCCTGCGGGTCTGGCTTGTGCGCACCGTTTGGCGGTTCTGGGTCATGCCGTGACCTTGTTTGATGCGCAATCCAAGGGCGGTGGTTTGAACGAGTTTGGCATTGCCTCATACAAATCCGTTGACGGGTTTGCACAAAAAGAACTGGGCTGGCTTTTGTCCGTAGGCGGCATTGATGTGCGTTATGGTAAAGCATTGGGTTCCGATATTACGCTGGAACAATTACAAGTGGATTATGACGCGGTATTCCTTGGAATGGGTCTGGGCGGCGTTAACGCTTTGCGCACAGAGGGTGAAGATAAGGACAACGTGCTGGACGCGGTTTCCTTCATATCCGATCTGCGCCAAGCCACGGACCTGACCAAACTGCCGATTGGCAAGCGTGTGGTTGTGATCGGTGGCGGGATGACCGCAGTGGATGCGGCCGTACAAGCCAAACTGCTGGGCGCGTTGGACGTGACCATGGTTTACCGGCGCGGTAAAGACCGCATGAGCGCGTCTGTTTTCGAACAGGATCTGGCGACCTCTAGGGGGGTGCGGATCATTTATAATGCGCAACCTGTTAAAATCACCGGAAACGGGGCCGCTGCCGGTGTTGAATTCGCATATACCCGGACTGTAGCGGGGAAACTGGAAATGACCGGGGAAACCTTTGTGTTGCCAGTCGATCAAGTGTTCAAGGCCATCGGGCAAACCATTGATGGCATCCCTGCATCCCTGAAAATTGAGCACGGCAAGATCAGTGTGTCGGAAACCGGACGCAGTTCTGTGGATGGTGTCTGGGCTGGCGGCGATTGTGCCTCTGGTGGGGACGATTTGACGGTAACTGCCGTGGCCGAGGGCCGTGACGCGGCCATAGATATTCACGCCGGTCTGATAGGCCGAGCAAACAGATAGAAGGAGCCGGGACATGGCAGACCTGACAAGCAATTTCATTGGAATAAAATCCCCCAACCCGTTTTGGCTGGCTTCAGCACCGCCCACCGACAAAGAATATAATGTGCGTCGCGCATTCGAGGCCGGCTGGGGTGGTGTTGTCTGGAAAACGCTG